>CAYRDB010000031.1:0-2854 GCA_964423085.1 uncultured archaeon | reverse complement strand
TAACTGTGTGCCTGGTGTTTTCCTTCATGTTCACTGTCATAATGACGCCGCTGGCCAGTCTGGCTGACGACATCAAGATGATATTCGTGATGATGCTGGTTCTGAGCACGACTGTTGCTTCTGCAGTTTCTATAATCTTCTACGTGTTCTTTTTCAAAAAGTGAGTAATAATGATATTATACTAACATTGTGAGGATTTTTATGAAACAATTCAAACTTTGGGCAATAAGCGATGCACTTACAAAAATAGGTTGCGGTATTTATGGTGCTTCCTTGGTGAGTTATTTTTTCAATCTTTCCTTAAACAATCAAGTAGATTATTCAACTTATTATGCATTTGTCGGACTTGGTAGTTTATTGTAGGATATATTGGACTTTGGCGTTCTAATCAAATTGAAGTTGACCATAAAAAGTAATCGAGACTTCTGTAACGGAGTTATCCACTATCCAAAATCTTTATATACTTTTTAGGATGTATTATATCTAAAAATTAGGATGTACGTAATCTAAAAAAGTGACAAACATGAAGGAAAAGCCGAAGCTGAAGGAGCAAGTAACGGAAAGGAGGGCAACCCTGGTCTGCTTCAGCGTGAAGGGGGAAAAGTTCGACAGCCCGTCGGAAAGGAACAAATTCTTCCGAGGGCTGTACGGGTGGACACAAACCATAAAAACAGAGGACGCGCAGGGAAAGGAAAAGGAATACACATACGAAAGGCACGGCATACTCGACAGGATGCCGCACAGGAAGGTCGACCAAAGCTCGTTCATAGTGGACACAGAGGACGAGGACGACGTGTTCAAGTTCTTCAAGTCCTGGACCAATAAAGTAATGTGGAACACTTTCAAAGTCCTGCTGGACGAGGACGAGGACCTGGAAGAAGATATTTTTGAGTGAAAAACAACAATAATAAGGAGGAATAAAAAATGGCTGACGAACTAAGGCTGAAGGTAGGGGAGCTTACAGAAAGAGGAGAAGCAGGAAGGGGAATAGTGAGGCTGGGCTCTGAATTTATGCAGGACATGGGTATAAAGGAGGGCGACATAATAGAGCTGGAAGGAGCAAGGAAGACGGCGGCCATAGCAGTAAGATCGTACCCGTCGGACGTTGGATTGAAGATTGTAAGAATGGACGGAATAGAGAGGAGGAACGCGGGCACTGGAGTGGGCGAATACGTAAAGATAAGGAAGGCCGACGTTAAGGAGGCCAAGAGCGTAACCCTTGCCCCGGCCCAGAAGGGCTTGGTCATACACACGTCCCCGAACATAGTCAGGCAGAACATATACAAAAGGCCTGTGACAAAGGGCGACATCATAATACCGTCCCCTGTGGTGAAGAAGCGGGGAAACTCGAGCGGAAGCTTCTTCGAGGACTTTTTCGGATCTGATTTTGTTGACATGTTCTTCACGCCAATGGCTGGAGAAATAAGGTTCATAGTAACAGACACAAACCCGAAGGGCACAGTGACAATAACGGACGCCACCGACTTGGAGATAGAGCCGACCGCGCCCGAGTCCCTGGACCTTGAGGACAGGGGCGTGCCCACTGTCACATACGAGGACATAGGCGGAATGAAGGGTGTGGTAGAAAAAGTTAGGGAGATGATAGAGCTGCCTCTAAGGCACCCGGAGATATTCGAGAGGCTGGGAGTGGAGCCGCCAAGGGGAGTTCTGTTGCACGGATCGCCAGGAACCGGAAAGACACTGCTTGCAAAAGCTGTCGCCAATGAGAGCGGAGCCAATTTCGTTTCAATAAGCGGGCCCGAGGTAATGAGCAAGTGGTACGGCCAGAGCGAGGAGAACCTGAGGAAGATATTCGAGGACGCAGAGAAGAACGCTCCGTCGATAATATTCATAGACGAGATGGACTCGATAGCGCCGAAGAGGGAGGAAGTGACAGGCGAGGTGGAGAGGAGAGTCGTATCCCAACTGCTCACTCTGATGGACGGCCTGAAGAAGAGGGGCAAGGTTGTTGTAATAGCGGCCACGAACAGAGTGAACGCAATCGACCAGGCGCTGAGAAGGGGAGGAAGGTTCGACAGGGAGATAGAGATACCAGTGCCGGACCGCGCAGGAAGGCTGGAAATTTTGAAGATACACACGAGGAGCATGCCTCTGGACAAGAAGGTAAAGCTCGAATGGCTGGCTGATATAACGTACGGATACGTCGGTGCGGACATATCAGCGCTCACAAAGGAGGCGGCAATGTCCGCGCTCAGAAGGGTGCTTCCAGAAATAAAATGGAAAGAAAAGGACGAAGAGCTGCCGAGGGAGGTAATGGAGAAGCTTATTGTGAACAAGGAGGACTTTGAGAACGCGCTTCTTGTGGTGGAGCCGAGCGCGATGAGGGAGGTAATGGTCGAGGTTCCTAAATCGACGTGGGACGACGTCGGAGGTCTGGAGGACGTGAAGCAGAAGCTAAAGGAGATGGTCGAGTGGCCGCTGAAGAATCCTGAAAGCTTCCAGAACATAGGAATCGAGCCGCCAAGGGGAATACTTTTGTACGGTCCGCCGGGCTGCGGAAAGACGCTGCTGGCCAGGGCTGTGGCAAACGAGAGCGGAGCCAATTTCATATCAATCAAGGGCCCGCAAATCTACTCCAAGTGGGTGGGCGAATCGGAGAAGCAGATAAGGGAGATATTCAGGAAGGCGAAGCAGGTCGCGCCGACAATAATATTCTTCGACGAGATAGACGCGCTCGCGCCGAGGAGGGGGACGAGGACAGGATCGAATGTCACGGAGAGCGTTGTCTCGCAGATGCTTTCAGAGATGTCAGGTCTGGAGGAGCTGAAGGGAGTCGTGGTGATGGCTGCGACAAACAGGCCGGATATGATAGACCAGGCGCTTCTCAGGCCGG
>CAYRDB010000030.1:0-3075 GCA_964423085.1 uncultured archaeon | reverse complement strand
TTTTCTATGTGGTCTAGAAGAACGTCTATGTTCACACCCTTCTGAGAGGAGACCGGTATGATTGGAGCGCCCTCAAGAGTAGTCCCCTTTACAAAATCCTTTATTTGCTTATAATTTTCCAACGCTTCCTTCTCGTTGACAAGATCTATCTTGCTCTGAACTATTATGGCGTTCTTTATCCCTACAGCGTCGAGCGCCATAAGATGCTCCCTTGTCTGCGGCTGGGGGCATTTTTCGTTGGCCGCTATCACAAGTATCGCGCCGTCCATAAGGCTTGCGCCAGAAAGAACAGTAGCCATCAGCGTCTCGTGGCCGGGAGCGTCTATGAAGCTGACAGTCCTCTGGAGTTCGGCGTCCTCAAAGCATCCTGAACATTTCTCAGTCGAGCAGTACTTTTTACATTTCGGACACTTGTATATCTTCATGTCGGCATAGCCCAGCCTTATTGTTATGCCCCTTTTCAGCTCTTCAGAATGAGTAAGCGTGAGCCTGTTTGTCAGCGCCTCGGTCAGCGTGGTCTTTCCATGAGCCACGTGGCCTATCATGCCTATGTTTGCTGAAGGAATAAGTCTCTTGTCGATATTCTTGGCCGGGGACTTGGTCTTGGTGCTTACTTCAGACACCCCCTGCTTTGTCTTCTACTTTCTCCTCTTTTTTAGGCTCGGATTCCTTAGGAGCTTCTTCCTTCTTAGGTTCTGCCTCTTTCTTAGGTTCTACCTCTTTCTTTGATTCAGCTTCCTTAGGCGCATCCGTTTTTTCAGCAGGCTTTTCTTCCTTCTTGGCCAGAAGCTTCTCCACGGGCTTGTCGCCCGCTTTCACTACTTTGGCGTTTATCTGTACAATGGCGTCTGACACAGTGTCTCCGCGCACTGTCTTCCTTTTCTTCATGCCATTCTTGTAAGGCTTGAATGCAGGAAGCCCTGAAAGAAGCATCTTCTTCCTACCCTGACCCTTTAGACCAGAATGCATAGGAAACCCGTCCTTGTCCGTCCCCCCTGTTATCTGGAGCACGTACCCGGACATGTCCAAGATGTCTCCGTTGAACTCTTCGCCTATTTTCTTCCCTATCAAATCAGCGGCCTTTGACTGGTCCACTTCGACCTGGCAAGACCTCTTTGTCTTGGAATCGTTGATTACGAACTTGAATACTGCCATATTTTGATTACCTCGCTGTCCTATAACAACTGAATCTTAAATTATACTTATAGTTTTAAATACTTCTTATAATGGAAAAACCAAAAATAAAAATAGGGTGTTTGGTTGCCGGGCAAATTCACAGTGACCCCATGGGAAGTAAGGGGGAATATTGATTATGACAAGCTTGTCAAAGAGTTCGGCACCAAGCGCATATCGGACGCACTTTTAGAAAGAATAAAAAAGCACACTGGCGAACTGCATCCGTTCCTTACGAGGGGGATATTCTTTTCGCACAGGGACATGGACTGGATACTCGATGAGTATGACAAAGGAAATAAGTTCTTCCTTTACACAGGCCGTGCGCCTTCAGGACCTGTGCATATGGGACATCTGGTTCCGTGGATGTTCACAAAGTGGCTGCAGGAAAAGTTCGATGTGGAAATGTGGTTCCACTTTCCGGACGAGGAAAAGTTTCTGTTCAAAGACAAGCTGACCCTCGAAGATACCGAAAAATGGACGAACGAGAACATGCTCGATGTGATAGCGCTGGGATTCGATCCGAAGAAGACAAAGTTCCTGGTTGACACCAAGCATGCGGGCGTGATGTACAAGGAGGCGTGCAAAGTCGCGAAGAACATAACATTCTCCACAGCCAAAGCGGTGTTCGGATTCAAGAACGAGACAAACATAGGTTCGATATTTTACACTGCGATGCAGTCTGTGCCGGCTTTCCTGCCGTCCGTTCTGAAAGGCAAGAATATCCCGTGCCTAATACCATACGCAATAGACCAGGACGCGCACTTCCGGGTGTGCAGGGACGTGCTGCCAAAGCTCGGATACTACAAGCCGGCTGCCATACACAGCGTATTCCTTCCGGGACTGGGGGGGATAATGGAGCAGGGTAAGATGTCTTCCTCGGATGAGCAGACCGCTGTGTTCACAACAGACTTGCCCGAAGATGTGAAGAGGAAAATAAACAAGTACGCGTTCTCTGGAGGCCAGGCGACTGTGGAGGAGCATAGGAAGAAGGGTGGAAATCCTGACATAGACGTGCCGTACCAGTGGATGACATTTTTCGAGGAGGACGACAGGAAGCTGAAAAAAATAAGGGAAGATTATGTTTCTGGAAAGCTGCTGACAGGCGAGATGAAGGCCATGCTTATAGAGAAGCTGAACTCTTTCCTCAAGGAGCACCAGAGGAAGAGGGAAAAGGCGAAAGGGCAGATTGAAAATTTCATGTTCAGGGATTGAAATGGCAAAAATATACACAATCACAGACGAGGGAAGAACTTATCTAGAGAAAGGCTTCCCTGAGAAGAGGCTGGCTGACATTCTGAAGAACGGGCCGATGACGTTCGAAGAAGCGAGGGTCAGGATTGACAGTTTTAACATAGCTCTGCAGTGGGCGAAAAAGAACGGATGGGTGGATGTGAAAGAAGGGAAGCTACTCCTAAGGTCAAGCCCGTCATCAATGGCAGAGTACGACGCGCTTTGCAAGCTGTCGAAAGGGGAGGAAGCCGACCATGAAGTTTTGGAGAAGCTTATCTGGAGGAAGCTTGTTCAAGTGGAAGGCGAGGCGCTTAGCAGAGCTAAAAGTATGATAGAAGGTGATGTGGACAACCTCACTCACGAGCTTATCAAGACTGGATTGTGGGCAAAAGCCAGGTTCAAGCCGTACAATGTAAAGGCTGTGGGAAAGAAGATTCACCCTGGAAAGCTTCACATACTGAGCGTCTTCGAAGAGAAAGTACGGAGAATATATCTTGATATGGGATTTACAGAATCCAAGGGTCCGATGGTCGAGTCGAGCTTCTGGAATTTCGACGCTCTCTACCAGCCGCAGGACCATCCGGCGAGGGAGCTGGCTGACACGTTCTATATGAAGACTCCTAAATTTTCAAAGCTGCCCGAGAAGTATGTGGACGAAGTCAAAAAGGC
>CAYRDB010000029.1:0-3142 GCA_964423085.1 uncultured archaeon | reverse complement strand
CCGCATCGCTGGACGTGCATGAAAACGTTTTTCCAATCGTGGTCAGGACGCTGAAGTTGATAGAATCCCTAGATCAGCTCAGTGTCAAACAAAAACATCTTTTAGACGAGCTTCAGTGCCACTGTTTGGGCATAGTCTTGAATATAGCTGACGGAAACAATAGTTGCCTAAAAACAGAAAGGATTACGCTTTATAAAAACGCGGCAAGCCATCTGAGCAGAACGCAGTCATTGCTGTTATTGCTGAATTCGCTGGGAATCTTAAACAAGAGCGTTGTGTTCGATTTGTGTGCCGAATATGAGAACTGTCTTGGTGCGTTAAACTCGATGTTGACAGATGCGGAAGATTCGCGAATTTGCGATTTTGGGAGGCAGAATGTATGTTAAGAGACTTGAAAGTCTTTCAGAAGACGTACGACATGTTTCTATACCTTCATACAATTCTCAAAAAGTTCCCAAAATCAGAAAGGTTCACACTCGTTCAGAGAATCGAAAACGCTGCACTGGATGTGCTTCAGGCGATAATACAAGCCAATCATGCGTCATTGAGGAAAGACAGTTTGATGCTGGCAAGTGTTGAGCTCGAAAAGCTTAGGATATTCATAAGGCTGTCAAAGGACATGAAGTTTATTACTATCCAGGATTATGAAATTCTCAGTCAGTTCACTACAGAGATAGGCAGGATGATTGGCGGATGGATTAAGAGCGAGAAATCCGTAGTTTAGCTGGTGTTCTGGATTTGAAGTTTGGCGCACTGAAAGGAAGGTAAACACCAAGCTCGCCAAGCAAGCTCTTTCTAAGTCCGTAGCTGTCTGCATGCGAAGCATATCCCATCCAGCTGTTGATAGAGCCTCTTATTGTGTCGAAAGGCACCATTCCGTAGTTGTACATTTCTATTAAAAATTTGAGCCTTTTTTTGAACCGTTTTATATTTGTCTTTCTCAACAGCCTGTGTGACTCGAATATCCTATAACCGAGAAAATCTATTCCATGCGATGCCGATATGATATTTTGCTTTTTAGGATGCAGTTTCAGTTTAAGATTGCTTTCGAGGAAAATCTTTATCTCAGATCTTATCTTGCGCAACTTTTCAGGGGAATTGTGTAGAACTACAAAGTCGTCTACATACCTGCAGTAATACTTTTCCTTGAGAGTGTGTTTTACAAAATAGTCAAGCTCGTTTAGGTATATATTGGCGAAAAGCTGTGATGTCAGATTTCCTATTGGGATGCCCTTGTTTTCGCAGGAGTGGCTGCTCTCTATAACCTCTTTGAGAAGCCACATAACCCTTTCGTCCCTTATTTTTCTTTCTAGCAGTTCGATAAGAATTTCGTGGTCCATGCTATCAAAATATTTTCTTATGTCGCATTTTAGTACATACGTCTTTTTGTTTGAATGCGCTCTAACGAATTTTGAAAGCCTTTTGGCCCCAATATGCGTGCCTTTTTTCTTTCTGCATGAAAACGAGTCGGATATGAACCTCTTTTCAAACATAGGCTCTATTATATTGCATATCGCGTGGTGGACGACTCTGTCCTTGAAAGGAGCGGAACTAATCAATCTCCTTTTCTGGTCATACACATGAAACTTTCGGTATCCGCCGTGTTCGTATGTCCCGTTTTTGAGCTGTTTGCTCAATTCAATCAAGTTCTCCTCAAGGTTGTATGAGAATTCTAGGACATCGTTCCTATATCTTTTTCCTTTTCTAGCTTTTAGGTATGCGTCAAAAAGGTTCTCAAAGGAACAAATAGTTTCAAAAAAACTCTTGAAAGTTTTCATGATAATCAAAATTTGCCAGGACCAGCATTCGCACAGCTACTAGCCAAGTCCTAGCATTTTTTATATTCGGCTCAAGCCAGGCCAAGTCGCGTAGTCTTGCATACGAACTGTTCCTGCGTCCATGGACGCCGGAATCTGTCAAACAAGGCTACCCAGCAGCGAAACCCGATGTTCGTGTTCGAGTTCAACGGAGGATTGTTCAGGTTCAACGCGAAGCAACCCGCGTTCCCGCCATTGTTCCAGTTGCCACCGCGAATCACATTTCTTTCGACTTGCCCCGTTCCGACAAGTTCATCGGAACAATATAACTTTGAAAATCGTTTCAGAAATAAGAGCATCTCAGACTTATTTTCTCGTCATTATCTCAACTACGTCCCTGTCCTTGAGCTCGTAGTCGGCAGCCAGCTTCATCTTTGTCCTCGCGTCCACGCCGCATATGAACTTGTCTCCTATGTCGGTGTGTATTCTGTAAGCAAGCTGCCTCGCGGTCGTGCCCTTAGGCACTATGACCGCGTCCGGGAGAACATTACCCTCTCCGTCGCAAAGCCTCGCTTTGTCCGCCACAGGGTAGACTACTATGTTTCCGAGCACGTCGAATACAGCCTTGTTGAGGCACTTTTGGACTCCTGTGGATCCGTATTTCGCCAGTATGCGTAGCTTTATGAACTCGAGAGCTTTGGACTGCTGCGCGTCCAGGCCTTCCTTGGTTGTGAAGCTGTTTCCAGGAAGGTAGTCTATGTACCCTTTTTCGTCCGCCCTCTTCAGTGCTATCTCCGCCTCCGCGCTCGTCGGTATCGCATCCGTTTTATCTTTAATCTTTTCATAGTTCTCCTGCGATTTGGACAGGTCTATCTTGTTCGCCGCTATTATTAGGGGCTTGCACGTCCTGCGCAGCTCCCTTGCGAAGGAAAGCACGCTGCTCTTGTCTTTCAGGTCTGGATAAATGTCCATGTCTTCCAGCTTCTCAAGCGTGTGCTCGATGTCCTTTCTTCTGACCTCCAGTCCTGTAAGCTGCTCAGCCATTATTCCGAGCATGTCGGACTTGCCCGCCTTTGCCAAATCCCGCTCGAACTTTTTCAATGCTTTCTCTATCACAGAAGCGAACCAAAGGTCTATTTCATTCTCAAGAAATTCTACATCCTTTTCCGGATTGCCATTGCCAGGATTTCCTTCAGAATCAGTCTCTCCGGTGGCGTCTACCACATGAACGAGGGCTGAAGCCTGCCTTAGGTCGTCCAGGAACTGGTTTCCCAGCCCTTTTCCCTCGTGCGCGCCTGGCACCAGTCCGGCAACATCCACAACCTTCACTGGTATGAACCTCTTCCCGTTCTTGCACATGCCGTGCTTCGGCTTGCAGGAAACGC
>CAYRDB010000028.1:0-3607 GCA_964423085.1 uncultured archaeon | reverse complement strand
AACATGGAGGTTGTTGATATGAAAGAAGGCGCAAGACCTTGCTGGGTGTGCGGAACGTACTATCCAGCACGGACGGCGAGGTATGTTTTGGAGGTAGAAACCGGTTTCGCTAAAAGGAACGGCATAAGAATTGGTTCAAAGTTTAGTCCTGTCTCTGAATGAAATCGCTGTTCAAAGAAAAAACGCCTAGAGCTTCATACCAAGGCGAGTCCTCGAGTGAACCTCTGCCATGTGCTTCTCCAAGCCTGATCTGTCGCTGAACGTTGCATCGCAAAGTATGCACTGCTCTGCCATGATCTCTTAATTTACTACACGCTACTCTAGGATAAAAACATTATGGACTGACCGGGAGTTGAACCCGGAGCCTCTTCCGTGCAAGGGAAGCGATCTGCCAATTGATCTATCAGCCCGTTTATAATCAGATAGCATGTTTGTTATATAAATCAGATTCGACCAGTTCTATTTTTCTCTCCGACAATGTTCCTGTAAGCTTCGTATCTTTTTGTGTTGAAGTCGAGAGTCAGCGTTGATATTTCTTGAATCAGATGATTTAGCCTTTCGTGATTTCCGATAGATTCGCCTAGACTGTAGAGTTTCTTATAAGTTTTAAATATCACGTCAATTGGAAACCTTTCGTCGAGCTTTGCTATGTCTATATCTTCGTACCTCTTCATTAGTTTGTCGTACAGCAGTTTTACCTCTTCAACTTTTCCCAAATAAGAATACACTCCTATTGATGTCAGCAAGCTCCTCAGATTCAAATCGCACATCTTCCAAAGTTCGATTTCGTTGTGGTCCATTTCGTATTTCATCATATTATGTAGAAAAAAAAATATTTTAAACTTATCGGACTTGGAATTCAAACAGAAAATTAGTCCTGTATAAGCATTATCTATGCCTTCTCAACATTCCCTTTCTGGGACACCATCAGCGGCCTGGACTCCTTCAATGCTTGTGCAACTTTCTTCCTAGCCGATGTGAGCAACCTCCAGACGGTTCCCCTGGACGTTTTCATGCTCTTTGCTACATCCTCCTGATCCAGTCCCTTGTAGTCCGATAGTACGAGAGTCTCGTATTCAGGATAAGTCAGCTCCAAAGGCTCCGGATTGTCCATGGGAACAGGCCTGAACTGCTTCACATCCGGTATTTCGGACAGCCTGACGCAGCCGAACGGCCTACCCGGGCCTTCCTTTATCATCCTCCATCTCCAACCCCTTCCCGCAGGCATGATAATTAATGGGACACCGATATATTTAAATATTAGCATATGCACATAATTGTTATGTGCTATCGCACATAAATAAAAACGAGGTGAAAATATTATGCCAGGAATGGATGGAACAGGACCAATGGGTCGCGGGCCAATGAGTGGTCGCGGCATGGGTCCATGCGGAAGGGGTCTCCGAAGGGGTCTCGGACGAGGTTTCGGCAGAAGGTTCGGCTACGGAATGAGCGAGCCTGCAGTTACCAAGGAAGAGGAGAAAACTATATTGGAAAGCGAGATGAAAATATTACAGGAAGACCTTGAAGCAATAAAGAAAAGGCTGAAGGAGATTGAGTGATATGGACAGCCAAGGCGGACGTGGGATGGGCCGAGGGTTCGCGATGGGCCCCGGAGGGGAGTGCATGTGCACCAATCCAAAGTGCGCCCATGTACTCACGCACAACAGGGGGGAGCCTTGCTACGCTCTCAAATGCCCCAAGTGCGGAAGCCCGATGGTAAGGAAAGAGTAGTTTGGAGCGGAGAGATGATGAAGGAACAGGCGTTGATCTTCAGCTTTTTCTTCTTAGCACTTTTGTTAATGCCGGTTGCAGCTTTTGCGGAAAGCCCGACAGCCGTGTATTTCTTCTATGGCGAGGGATGCCCCCACTGCGCGCAGGAAATGGAGTTTTTGGAGGAAGTCTACTCTTCACACCCGGATCTTGAGATAAGGTCTTTTGAGATTTATTACAACCAGGATAATTATGACATTTTCAGGGGGATGTGCGATGCTTACGGCTGCTCGCAGCCTTACAGCGTGCCCACCTTGTTCGTAGGCGACAAGTATTTTGTAGGATACGCTGAAAGCTACAACAGAGCCCAGATAGAGGGCGCGATAGAAAACTGCCTGCTCAACTGGTGCGCGGATCCTTCCGAGCTCGAGCCTTCAGCGCCGTCTGAATACATAAACCTGCCTCTCATAGGCGATGTGAAGATTTCGGACGTGTCCCTTCCTGTTGTGACCGTTGTTCTCGGCCTCATGGACGGCTTCAATCCTTGCGCCATGTTCATACTCTGCTTCCTTCTGGTATTCCTGATAGGCACTAAATCTAGAAAGAGGGTCTTCCTTGTAGGAGGGATATTTCTCCTGGTGTCGGGCATAGTGTACTTCCTGTTCATATCCGCGTGGTTCAACTTTTTCGTGGTTTTCAGCTACGTTCCGATACTAAAGTTCATAGTCGCCGGCCTGGTGGTGGTCGCCGGAATAATCAACATAAAGGACTATTTCTTCTTCCAGAAGGGACTGTCTCTTACTCTTCCCAAGTCGTGGAAGCCTAAGGTGATGGAAAGGATGAAGAAGCTGGCCTCCATAGAGAGCATACCGGCGCTGGTTCTTGGTGTCATTACAATAGCCTTTGTTGTGAACGTGGTGGAGCTGATGTGCACAATCGGATTCCCGATGATATACACCCAGATACTTTCATCCCAGAACCTGCCACAATTAACATACTACCTGTACATAATGGCGTACTGCATACTGTACATGGTTGACGACTTGATACTTTTCTCAATAGCTGTAGTCACGCTTAACTGCGTGGAGATGACCCAGAAGAGGATTAGGATTATGAAGCTTTTCAGCGGTGCCATGATGATAGCGCTCGCAATCTGGTTCGTGCTCGGCTGAAGTTTATCTTTTAGAAACCATATCTTATTTTGATGTCTCTGCTTTGGATAGTTGGAAGCACATTGCTTGTTAGCCTTCTGGCTTTTGCCGGAATAATCACGCTTTCAATGAAGAAGAGGCTTAACGACATAGTCGTATTTCTGGTCGCGCTCTCTGCTGGAGCGCTGGTCGGAGGGGCGTTCTTCCACTTGATTCCGGAGGCTCTTGCAGGTGTCTCTGAGATTGACATGATGCTGGCCTTTGTGATAGCGGGATTCGTGTCGTTCTTCTTGGTTGAAAAGCTCCTTCACTGGAGGCACTGCCATAAGGTCGGATGCAAGATACACACATTCGGATACATGAACCTTGTCGGTGATTCTATACACAACTTCATAGACGGCCTGGTTCTGGCAGCGTCATACATGTCGAGCATAGAGCTGGGAATAACAACGACAATAGCTATAGCGTCGCACGAAATACCGCAGGAGATAGGAGATTTCGGCGTGCTTTTGCACAGCGGTTTCAAGAAGAGGAAGGCCATTCTTACGAACTTTGCTGTGGCGTGCGTCGTAGTTTTGGGCGGTGTTGTCGGGTTCCTGCTGTCCTCGAGCATAGAAAGCTTCGTTCCGTTCCTGCTTCCGATAGCGGCAGGAGGCTTCATCTACATAGCCTCGTCCGATTTGATACCCGAGCTTAGGAAGGTCAACGACTCAAAGAAATCCGCAGCCACTTTCATTGTTTTC
>CAYRDB010000027.1:0-3992 GCA_964423085.1 uncultured archaeon | reverse complement strand
CCCTGTTCGAATCACTTTTCCTCGGCATAGTCCAGGGCCTCACAGAATGGCTGCCCGTATCAAGTTCTGGCCACCTGGTCCTAGTCCAGCAGCTTTTGGATATCCAAGCAGGAATGTCCTTCGACCTGTTCCTGCACGCCGGCACTCTGGCATCCCTTTTCATTTTCTTCAGGAGGGAGATAGCGGAAATTCTAAAGTCCGTTTCAAGGCTCGACTTTAACTCCGAAAGCGGAAAAATGGCGCTGTTCATAGTGATAGGCAGCATACCTATAGCAATCGCAGGCTTCCTACTCAGCGGAATAGTGGAGCCGCTCTTCTCCAGCGTTCTTTCAGTATCCATAGCTCTGATCATAACCGGGGCGGTTCTGCAGTTGACAAGGCTGGCGAAACCATCAGGAAAGCTGGACGTAAAGAACTCTTTGATCATAGGAGCGGCCCAGGCAATCGCCATGGTGCCGGGAATATCGCGCAGCGGCCTGACCATATCGGCCTCTTTGCTGAGGGGCATAGACAGGAAAAAGGCGTTCGCGTTCTCCTTCCTGCTGGCAATACCGGCCATAATAGGGGCGAACATCTTCCACTTTTCTTCCCTCGAGCTCAGCCTGGAGGCGGCGGCGGGCGCGGTCGCGGCAGCAGTGACAGGCTACCTGGCGCTTGTGCTTTTGAAGAAGACGGTCCTGGCAGGACGCTTCCACCTGTTCTCCTACTACTGCTGGGTAATCGGGGCAATATTCCTGGCAATTTCACTGTATGGAGCTTAAATCCTTTTCTTACCAATCTAGAATCTTATGTCAGCGAACATAGCGCTTAATGAGCAATCCCAGAGATTCTTGTCAAGGACAGCCTCATCCTACAGGAACCCTAAGAAGGTGTCCAAGTCATTCGACGTGGAAAGAATGCCCGATGGCATGCGTGTCGTTTATCTGGAGCTTTATGCGGAGGAGGAGAGCGTCGGAAAGGTCCTGTCAGGCCCGCTGGGCTACGGGGCGGTCGACATAGAGTTCGGCCTAAATCCTTTCGACGGCTTTGTGAGATACAACAGGGGTAGCGAAAACGAGTATCCGATGTATGTCATGCTCTCAAGGCCAGACAAAGAGCTCGTGGCGGACTTGCTCAGCGAAGCCCGCAGGTGCATGGTGAATGTGGACGTGAACCCCAGAAAGGGGGCTGGTTCCATAAAGCCTAGGGTGCACCTGTGCATGGACGGCGGAATCTCCGAAATTTACAAGCTTGCGGTTACGATTTACAACAAGAGGATGAATCCGGAATATTTCAAAGACAGCGTGAAGGTGCTGGTCTCCCCATACTCGATGCCGGTGTGCAAGCTCGGCTCAAAGGACATACTCAGGGCGGTCAAAGGCATGGACGTGGAAGCGCTTGAAGCAGCAAGGCAGGACGTCGACTACAATATGGTTTTCACGCAGAAGCACGGGGAAAAGTCGGTCAAGGTCGAGGCGACTTCTAAGGAGAGGCTGCGCGACATTGAGAAGGAGCTCGGATTCTAGTTCTGGTAAAATAAAAGGAAAATCAAAGAATCCTAATGGCAGCAGCACTTGTACGGCTCCTCGCATTCTCCCAATTCTGAAGCCTTGTGCTCGTATGACAGGCATGACAGCCTGCACGTGCCCTTTTCGTGTCCGTCAGCCACGCATATGGCGTCGCACTCTCCGCTTACCGTCTCATCTTCGCTAGTCTCGTTCGACGGGACAGTCGTTGTGGTGGACGGCTGCGTTGTCGTAGTGGCCGTCGGCATCGTGGTGGTCGTCGTAGTGTCTGCCGGCATCATGTTGCTGCCTATCATCAAGGCGACAGCAACCACAATGATCGCAGCGATCACTATGAGAACCTTCTTGTCTTTCATACATAGATTATGAAAAATCCCCCAAATAAACGTTATTATTCACACGAAATGAGTCACCAGGAAAAGTATCGCGCCTGTGAGCAGCGGCACGGTCAGGTTGTCGTTCACCTTCAGGGGCAGAGCCTCGGCCAGCGCGGCGAGGAAAGCCACGAGTATGGCCATGCCGGTCTGGAAGAATATCATGAGAACGAACAGCGAAGTCGCGAAAAACGCTACGCTTCCCTCCACGCTCTTCTTGTGATTCAGCGGGTTCCTGGTCTTGCCCATCCTCCTTCCGAGGAAGCTGGCGGCAGTGTCGCCGACAGCGAGCACGAGTATGGACGCGAACGCTATCGCCGGCGTGAACATAAGAAGAAGCACTATGCACGAGAACAGCCAGTAGAAGCCGGCAGTGTAGTGGGACGATTTCGAGAAGCCCTCCACGTGCTTGCTCACGTGCCTTTTTGAGAACACGGTCTCCAGTCCGAGCCTGTCTGTCACAACCCCTGTGGCGAATATCGAAAGTATGCAGGCAAGGAACACCGAAAGAGTGACGGAGTCCATAAGGAATACTCCGACAAGCACTATCATTATCCCTCCCAGGGAATGGTACACGCTCCTTCCTATGTAAGGGAAAGTCTTCGGGAAGAGCTCCTGGGAGAGAACTGCTATCGCTATGGTCACTATTCCGGACACCGCCGTGTACGCGAGCTCGAATATCTCTATGTATCCGAGATAGCACGCCAGCGATATCGAAATGAAGAACGCATACGCGGGCAGGAAGAACTTGGCCCAGTGCATCTTGCCTGCATGGGTGTGCTCGTCCATGATTACAAATTATCGCGGGCTGTATTAATATCCTAGCTAAGGATTATAACCCTGGAACCACAAATTATGATTATGTTCTCTCTGAATGGGAAGACCGCGCTGGTAACGGGCGCGTCCAGGGGTATAGGAAAGGGAATAGCGCTGGCGCTAGCTAAAGCAGGCGCTGATGTCGCAGTGAACTATCGCTCTAACGATAAGGAAGCTGTGAAAGTTGTGGAAAAGATAAAGTCCATGGGGCGCAAGTCCTTCGAGATTAAGGCTGACGTGTCAAGCAGGCCTGACGTTTCGGCTATGTTCGAGCAGGTCAAGAAAAATTTCGGCAGGCTGGATATACTAGTGAACAACGCAGGAATAGCGAGGTTCAACCCGGTCGAGAAGGTGACGGACGACGAGTGGGACTCGGTGCTCAACACAAACCTGAAGGGGCAGTTCATGTGCGTGCAGGAGGCGATTAAGATTATGCCGAAAGGCGGGAGGATATTGAACATATCCTCGATTGCGTCGGGCGGGAACGGAATAGGATTCGGCAACATACCGCACTATGTGGCAGCAAAGGGCGGAGTGATAGGAATGACCGAGGACCTGGCCATAGAGCTTGGAAAGAAAGGAATAAACGTCAATTCAATCGCTCCCGGGATAATAGACACTGATATGACAGAAGGAATGACCACAGGCGATGCTTCAAAGCCTCTTCTGGCGAGAATACCGAAAGGAAGATTCGGCAAGTCCGAGGACATAGGGAACGCTGCTGTTTTTCTGGCTTCGGACGAGGCCGATTATATAACAGGAGTCACGCTCTACGTGGACGGCGGATGGCTGACAGGCTAGTGCAGGTTCCTTTCCGCCAGAAAAGAGCTGACTTTTTCGAATATCCTCTCATGACCCTCGGAGTTCGGGTGCACGCCGTCCTCAAGAAACTTTGAATAGTCCTTCTCCATCCATTCGTCGAAAAGCGGTATGAAGGGAGTGCCAGTCTCCTCGCACAGGTTCCTGATTATTGCGTCATACTCTTCTATCCTGTTGTTGTAATATGAAACCGAGGGGTTCCATTGTGTGGGGCAGGTTGCAGACTCGTCCACAGGCGTGAGCCCGAGAAACGCGACATCAGAACCCAATGACTTTGCAGTTTCAATGATTCCTTTCAGGTTCTGCTCAAACACGCTTTCTTCGACATGAGGCTCTCCGTTCAGCAGGTACGAATCGTTTATTCCCACTGCCACAATTATCAATGTGCTGCATTCGCTGTCAATCCTGCCCGCGGCTTCGGCGTTCATCCTTTCAAGGACTCCGCCAGCCGTGTCGCCGGATATTCCAAGATTGTAAA
>CAYRDB010000026.1:0-4440 GCA_964423085.1 uncultured archaeon | reverse complement strand
TAAAACATCTTGAAGAGTTCGACAAATCTATTGAATGTGTCAGTGTGCTAGAGTTGCCTGGTCTTTTAGAAATGAGAGTGAAATTTTCTGAAAATGCCCATGAAGAATGCTACAAGTCCATGAAAGAGCTAATCGAAAAATCTAAGGCAACGGCTTCAAAATACGAGTTGAATCTTAATTTCATGCCATTGAAATGGTATGATGAGGGCAGGCTGCAATTTGGGCCAGTGTTGCAAGTTGGAAACATCACTTGCGTATTCAAGCCTCCGGAGAATGGGGAATTTTGTATATTCCGTCCAAGAGACCATGAAAAACTTCTGAAAAAATACAAGCTCCCAACAAAGGAAACTACCATTTCACAGTACGCTTAAATCGTTAGCGTCCGTCTTATTTTTAGTGGTAATATGGCTTTGTTTACAGAATCGAATCTCAAGAGAGAGGACTTGCCGTACTATGACGAATTGCTAAAATACCTTGAAGATTCTTCCTTTCCGACAGATCAGATATTATCGATAGAACTCTCAAATAGGTTAGAAGCGAGAATAATATTCTCAAAAGGATACCACGAGGAATGCTACAAAGCGGCCAAGGATTTCATGGGTATTGTAAAGTCAGTGTCATCAAAATACAAAAAGAATGCCACGGTCTTCCCGCTTAAGGTGTACGGCGATAATGACAAAACCGGCCCAGTTTTCTACATAGGGAATTCCCAATTTGTATTCATTCCGCCGGCGAATGTGAGCCCGCGCGTCAACGAGCCCATGGACCACGACAAGCTTTTGAAAAAGTACGACCTTCCGACAAAGAGAACAACTATAGAACCCATCAGTAACGTTTAAGCTAAATCACGAAATCATTAACTCTGACCGTTCATCATCTAGGCAATAATTGTTTGTAGCCGACGCTTAAGTTTTTTTCCCGAAAATACCGATTATTTATAATTCGCATTCAATCCATAATTTAGTGGTAATTATGAACGGCTACATAGAGCGCCTGGAAGAAATACTAGTCAAAGATTTTGGATACCGAAAGGGGCATAAGATACCTTGGTATGAAAAGCCTCTGCTCGAAAAGCATGATACTGGCGTGATTATTCTCGATAGGTTCATGGGAGTGGACGGATCAGTGGGAATGAAAATATATCTGCTGGGCAGGAGCGAGCTTCCAAAAAACTGCCCTGGCCATTTTGCGATTGAAGAGCTTATGGACAAAAAATATGTGAAAAGGATTTTCAAACAACCTGAGAAAGGGGTTTCTTTGAAAAGCGTATACAGCCTGGACATTTCGGACATCAGCTCGGCCGCAAGGTCGGTGGATTTCGAGTCGAATTTCACGCAGATGCTACTCCTGGGCGCCAGAGCCAACCTATGCGGGCATTAGTATAAAAGCCACTCGTTCTAACATAATTTTATGAATTTCGTGACAGGCGCTTTCGAAGAAAAAGAGGCTAACGTAATAGCAGTCAGGAACGACTGCCCCGAGTCTTTCCTGGAGGCCAGTTTGATGGTCGAGCCTTTCGACGTGGAGGAACGCAGGAACTTTCTGGAGAACGCCAGGATATTCGACAAAGGCGAGGCGGGATTAGATAAATTGAAGGGTGTTGTAGATTCCGCCCTAAATTCAGGCAAGCTGCCGCTTATTCTTGCGGAAAGGCACGTGGCCAGCCTGGAAGCTGTTAAAGCCATACCCAAAGGCACGAAGCTTGTTGTTTTCGACGCGCACGCTGACATGAAGGACGAATACTCGGAAGGAAACTACAAGCCAGTGGACGAAAGGACCAACTACGCAACATGGCTTAGGAGGGCAGCCGAGATAGTGAATCCGAAGGACATATGCCTTCTCGGAGTGAGATCGTGCGACGAGGAAGAGCTGGAGTTCATGAAAGAGAGCGGGATGCTGTTCTTCACGAGCGGGCAGATAAGGGATGATATGGAAAATGTGAAGAAAAGCGTCAGCAACTTTATCGGAAAAAGCAATGCTTATCTTAGCCTGGACATGGACGTGTTCGACCCGTCTATAGCGCCGGCTGTAGAGAACCCGGAGCCCAACGGGATATCGTACAAAGATTTCGTGGCAATCGTCGGGCCTTTCAGCAAGAGCGTTGTAGGACTGGACTGCGTGGAGATAAGGCCGATAGGGGAGAACAGAATAACAGAGTTCCTTGCGGTAAAGGTTATATTTAAGATTCTGTCATTAATCTTTAGCTAAAGCGGGGGTCGGATAGCCTGGTCAATTCCGCCAGCTTGAGGTGCTGGTTGTTTAGTACATACGTGGGTTCAAATCCCACCTCCCGCACTCGGAATTTTTAGTAAATCTAGTGCAACGACAGCTTTCGACCGGACATGCTGGAAAGGAGCTTTTCAAGCTCCTCGAACTTGTTCTCCCTTTCCTTCTTCAGTTTCTCGGCCTTGCTCCTGCCGGCAGACATCTCGGACTCGGCTTCCTTCACATCCCTCTCCGCCCTGGATATCTCCGATTCTATTCCGGCCTTGGTCTTTTCAGCGCCGTCCCTTTCAACCTTCTTGTTGATGTCGGCAATCTCCTGCAAGAGAGAAGTGTATCTGCTCATTATCTCTGCCACAGAGCCTTCCGCCACAGCAGAATTCAGGGACTCCATGGACTTTTGGCTGACTTCAATATCCCCTTTGGACGCCATCTTCTTCAACTCGGACAGAGCCGATGCCAGCGAGCTTCCGTCGGCGTCGTTTTGAAGAACCGAATCAAAGTCTCCCCTGGTGTAATCTTCTATAGCCCTGCTCTTCCTGACCCAGTTGTATTTTTTAAGAGGCGCCTGTATCTTGGAGACTAGAACAGCGAAATCCGACCTGCACCCGTCCATTCTGTCCCTGATTCTTTCGACCGACGATTTCATTTCCAGAAACTCCTTCCACTCTCCGCTTTTCATAAAAGACTGCAGATTCTTCTCTAACACCGACTTTGCTCTTCTTGCGTTCTCCACTCTGCGCTCCAAATCCCCCGATTCGAAGATTTTCAAAGAATTGTCTATTGAGGACAGTTCTGAAAGAAGCTCGCGAACTTTGGATATCGAGACGCTTGCTTTGCTGTACTTTGAAAGCACCTCTCCCAGCTTTTTATCGGACTCGACAAGGGATTTGAAGGAAGATATCACCTTCTCAGCGTCCTTTTCGAAAAGCTCCTTTAGAAACGCGTACTCCTTCACGGTCTTCTGGTCTGTCTCCTCTAGCTTCATCGCAAGGAAGTTGTGAAAATCCAGCATCTCGCCGAGGTCGTCGCCCACAGGCTTCTGCGCGGCCTTGGCCACATCCTGCATCTTGCCCACAAAAGTCTTCCTGCTCCCGACCGCCTTCCTTATAACAATCGGCTCGTTCCTGCCTGAATACGGCGCATTGGAAAGGGCTCGCACCGAGTCCTTCAAAGAAGCGGCGGACGACTGGACCTTTTCATACGCGACCTTGGCGGACTTTAGAAGCGGACTGAACTCGGACTTTAGAGCGTCATGAGCGAATTTCTCAGCGTCCTCTAGTCGGATGCTAAGCTCTTCTTCAGGCAGCTCCTCCTTCTTTCCGAATATTCTGTCAAAGAACCCCAAGTCAATCAGAATTATGTAAGCATGGGCAGAATAAAAAACTATTGTTTATAAGGGAGGAATCCGGAAATCATTTATGAAGCTTGCATTAGCGCTCGAAAAGGCGTTCTTTCCGAGCAGTTTCGCAGTCGTCGGCCTTGTTATCATGTCTGTATTCATGCACAGCTCTCCGTTCATACTGAACGACCTTGCTGTTTCTGTGCTGACCCTGGCGCTCTATGTGTGCGTCAAGAGGATAGCAGACAGTCGAATAAAGGACGAGACGAAAAAACACACCATCCCAGCAATGGCGTCAATGCCGCTGTTCTTCATAATGTCCGCATTCGTCAGAATAGACTACATACTAATTTTTGCATTTTTCTCGATAATGGCGATGATAGTTATGACGCACCTGATAAGGACTAGGTGGAAGATAAGCGCTCACTGCCTCTCTTTCTCGACTCTCGCCACTGTCATGTCTGTGGCCAACCCGCTATTCATTGCCATGTTCCTTCTGCTTCCTCTTGTGGCTTGGTGCAGGCTGAAACTGAAAAGGCATAATTTGTCGCAGGTTCTGGCCGGCTCTGCATTGGGTTTGGCAATGCCCGCGATTATAGCATTCGCTATGGGATTGCTCTAAACTATCTTTGATTTGACCCTTTCGTATATTGGAAAGCTTGTAGAAATGTCCAGACCCAGCTGTTTTATCAGGCAACTGGCGGTCTTGTAAATCTCTCTCGCCCTGGAAGAATTCTCATTGTAAACCAGATTGCTGCCATCAACATCGCATTTTTTCTGCAAAAGATAGCCTGATATCACCGACTTGAGTATACTCAAGTCTGATTTCTTTCCTGTGAATGTTATTGCTGTTGTCATGCCTCTATAGGTAGAAA
>CAYRDB010000025.1:0-5222 GCA_964423085.1 uncultured archaeon | reverse complement strand
GCAATTCCAGATAACCTGACCAGGTCGTAGAACACATAGATTCCGAAAGTTAACGAAATCCCCCAGCCGTACACCCGTTTTTTTCTGACAAGCATTACGCCCATCACGGCTATCAAAGCCTCCACTGCTATGGACACGTACTGGAGATTTTCTATCATTAGTTAGAATTTGTCTTCCGGACAATATAAAGAATGTCAGCGCCCAGGGCGAGATTTGAACTCGCAAGGACAGAGTCCGCCAGCTTAGCGGGCATGCACGGCTTGTTCACATCTAACAAACCTTGGTGCCATACCGGGTTAGGCGACCTGGGCTTTCTAATATGTTATTCCGTTCGCCCACTCTTAAATAATTATGGAAAACAAAAGCGCTCAGACCGTGCAAGCTTTTCCGAATTTTATATATTAGTTCGCCCATATTCATAATATCAAAGGAGGTTTTCATAGATGCCAATAACTGTTAAGGACGTAGCCAGCATGTTTGGGAAGGATGTTTTCACAAGCAAGGGCTTCTACGCAGGCAAGATATCGGACATGGAGTTCGACTTATCCCGCTTCAAGGTAAGGTCTATAGTGATAGAGGCTGCCAGGGGCGGAGTCCTCGGAAAAATGGTCGGCGGAAAGAAGGGCGTCATAGTCCCCTATCCGATGATCCAGGCAATCGGGGATGTCATGCTGATAAAGCACATCAGCAGCTCCGAGCTCGAGAACGAAGAGCCTGTCGAAGCGTGAAATTGTGATTCTTTTTTTAAATCATCTTTCTTAGAACTGCAAGGAAAAGGGTAGCTGTTTCTACTGAAAAAAGGAAAAAAGTTAAAGAAGACCGGATTACCAGTCTTCCTCATCGTCGTCCAATAGCGGATCCCAGATGTTGTTGTCGTCTTCCATTGGTTTACACCTCTTTTTCGTCAGGCCGCCCATTTGAAAAATAATAAAAAAAAGAAAAATGGGGGGACGTGATTGCGCCCCGCCGAAGCGGTTTATCTTATCACGTCTATTCCCAAAGTCTGGCTTATCTCCTTCACCACAGGCTTCTCGAAGCTAACCGGGCCGAGTATGTACGGCGACTTTACTCCGGTTATGATGCTTATCACCTGCACCCTGCCCTCGAATTCAGGCAAGATACGGGCCCCCCAGAATACCTGCGCTGACGGGTCTAGATGCTGAGCAACCGACTCGCCTATGGTGTTGACCTCGTCCAGTCTCATGTCCGGCCCGCCCGTTATGTGTATGAGCGCGCCGCCTGCTCCTGTGTAGTCAACCTCAAGCAATGGGTTCTGCAAGGCCTTCATTATTGCATCCTTTGCGCGGTCGCTGCTGTTGCTTTCGCCCACGCCTATTGCCGCAACGCCTCCTGCGTGCATCACCGCCCTAACGTCCGCATAGTCCAGGTTCACCAGGCTAGGCAGGGTTATGGTCTCGGTTATGCCCTTCACC
This sequence comes from uncultured archaeon, assembly GCA_964423085.1. Taxonomy (GTDB): domain Archaea; phylum Aenigmatarchaeota; class Aenigmatarchaeia; order CG10238-14; family SCSR01; genus JAUWZS01. The sequence goes on along the minus strand of CAYRDB010000025.1, from coordinate 3,789 downwards.
ATGCTCGCTATGAGCTCGTCGGCCACTGAGAATGCGTTCTGTATGGCCATGTTTCCTGCGTATTTGAGAAGCTTGTCGTTCTCTATGACTATTGCTGTGTCGCAGACCTGCCTCAGCGAGGCCAGTCCGTCCTCAGCCTTTGCCACGCGGGACCCTTCCAGCTTGAACGGCATTGTGACCACTGCGATCACAATCGCTCCCTGCTGCTTCGCCATTTCGCATACAACAGGCACGCTTCCTGTACCGGTTCCCTTTCCGAGTCCGGCCAGAGCGAAAACCAGGTCGGCACCCTCTATCGAGTCCTTTACCTCGTTCCTGCTCTCCTCAGCGCATTTCTTGCCAATCTCTGGGTAACCACCGCAGCCCAGGCCGCGTGTGAGTTCCTTTCCGATCAGTATCTTCTTGTCGGCTTTTCCAACCGCCAAGTGCTTGGCGTCCGAGTTTAGAGAAACTGTGCTTGCCCCCTCGACTCCCATCTCTGTGAGCCTGGTGACAGCGTTCTGTCCTGCACCACCGCATCCAACTACGACTATCTTGGCCTTCTTTACAGAGAAGCCGAACTCCTGTTCAGCAAGCTTGTAATAGTCTACATTGGCGTATGTGGCACCTGACGTGCTTTCCAACCTGAACTTTGATTCTGGAGAATCGTCGTTAAGGTTCTTTTTTAGAGCGCTCTTTATTATCGAATCCATGTTTGTTACCTCCTTTTTCATTTCCTCCATTTTTTATTTTTTGCAAAGTATATTTTGCACAATCGAAAACTGTTTATATTGTCTTCGACTTAATGTATCTTACAAGGATTGGTTCAATAGAACTAGTCGTACCCAAAACCCAAACCAAAAACCCAATTATTCTTCTAACTTTTGATTAATAAATCGTTTTATATCCGTCCTCTTATATGTTCTCGAATAATATTCTCAAGTATACAATTGTTCCGATCGCGGCAGAAACTGTAATTATATACTGAATAATATGCTTTCTGGAATATACTCATCCGTTAATTATCCTAAATGAAATATGTGATACACAACATATTATCTTGAATACACATTCCCTCCGTAAAACGAGCCCGCTCGTCCTTCTGGAAAAACCGAGCAACCGCTCACAGCGCGGATGTTTTACAAGACTTAAATATCTGGGCGGACCAATTATCCAAAAGGTGCTAGAAATGAAGGGTGAACGTTTTAATCTACCAAGATTCTGAGTTTTGCTTAGCCTTTCAAACACCGCATAAAACGCATTTCCTGGCCTTGGAACGAGCTTTTGCAACAAGGGTCCGGATACTAGGATTTTTTTGCACCCGCATCGCGCGGATGCCGTACATGTCATTTCATAAATGATAAAACACAAAACATAAGGAGAGGATTGGAATGGAGTTTACAGAAATCAGTGAAATAATGAAAGGCAAATCTGGAAGCGTCAGCCTCAGGGGATGGCTCCACCACAAGAGGTCGAGCGGCGGAATACAGTTCCTTATACTCAGGGATGCGACAGGCACCATCCAGTGCACGTTCGACAAGAAGACCGATCCAAAGATGTTTGAAGTTATAGAGTCGCTGCCGATGGAGTCGGTGGTGGAGATAAAGGGAGAAGCCAAGGCTGACAAAAGGGCTCCTAAAGGATACGAGGTATCGATAAAGTCCGCCAAGGTGGTTTCCGAGTCCGAGCCAGACTGGCCGATAGCCAAGAAGGAGCACGGTCCGGAGTTCTTGATCGAGCACAGGCATCTGTGGATAAGGAGCGAAAAGATGCAGGCGATGCTAAGGATCAGGTCAAAGCTGCTGGAAACAGCCAGGCAGTGGCTGCTCGACCGCGGCTACACCGAGTTCCAGTCGCCCATATTCATAACAGCGGCATGCGAGGGCGGTTCTACCCTATTCCCGGTGGAATACTTCGGCAAAAAAGCATTCCTCACCCAGAGCTGGCAGCTCCACGCAGAGTCTGCAATATCCAGCCTGGGAAAGATATTCACAGTGGCCCCGAGCTTCCGCGCGGAAAAGTCCAGAACCAGGAGGCACCTGATGGAATACTGGCATCTGGAGGTGGAGGAGCCTTTCTGCGACATGGAGCAGATAATGAAAGTCCAAGAAGAGCTCATATCCCACATCTGCCAGACGCTTGCAAAGGATATGCCCGAGGAGCTGAAGCTGTTCGGAAGGGACCCGAAGGAGCTGGAGGATGTGAAAGCGCCTTTCAAGAGGATAACCTACAAGGATGCTGTTGACATTATCAAAAAGGAGGGAGGGGACGTAAAGTACGGCGAGGACCTGAGCTGGATGCACGAGAAGAAGCTCACGCTAAAGCACAAGGTTCCGTTCTTCGTCTACAAATACCCGAAAGGGATAAAGGCGTTCTACCACAAGCCCGACCCGGACAGCCCTGAAGTGACCATGTCCGCAGATATGATGGCTCCGGAAGGGTACGGAGAGCTCACAGGAAGCGGGCAGAGGATAGACGACTACAAGGAACTTATGGGCAGAATAAAGGAAACCGGACTGGACCCGAAGGAGTATGACTGGTACATAGACACCAGGAAATGGGGGTCGGTGCCTCACTCCGGGTTCGGCATGGGTGTGGAGAGGATGCTCATGTGGATACTTAAAATGGACCACATAAGGGATGCGATAGCCTTCCCGAGGACGCTCACGCGAAGCTATCCTTAGGAATTTAAATAAAAAAGCAGACAATCTAATAATCCGGGCCCTCGTAGCTCAGTGGTAGAGCACCCGACTGTTAATCGGATGGTCGAGCGTTCAAATCGCTCCGGGGGCGCTTTTGTTTTTACTGACGCGCTTTTATGCGGCAGAAGCCAAGCTTAGTTCGGACCCGTAGTTTAACTTGGATAGAGCCGCCGGCTTCGGACCGGCTGATGCGTGTTCAAATCGCGCCGGGTCCACTTTTCCTTGCCAGGCAATACTGTTTTCTCAACTATAGCAATAGAAATAAGAACTAAACTCCATAATAGGATTTACCCAAGGGTTGTTATGACACACAATAGACTGTCCAGATTTGGCATAGTCAAGAATGCCTTATCCGAGCTTGCTGGCAGGGCTGAAAGCAGGCTGGATGTGATAAGAATAAAATCAAGGCTAGCCACCAAAGCCGACAGGACCGAGCTTGCCAAAAAGCTGGAAAAAATGTTCCTTCCAAGCAATTTTATGATAATGTCCGTTCTCGCTCTGGCTTCGTACATCTTCATTTTCGCCCCGGGCGCGCAACCTTCATACCTGACAATACTCGCGTTCGCCGCCTCCGTGGGCATAGGAATAGCCATAATGGAAGTCATAAAGAGGAAGGTCACCAATCCGGACACCTACAACATGACCTCGCTCAGGCTTACCGTGCTCACGCTCATAGTACCGATAATGCTCATGCATTTTGTCGGGCTGCCGCAGGTTTTCGTGTTCAGCACGCTGACCCTTCTGATACTTTCGCCCGTGATGTTCGTGATAAGGTCGAAATGGAAGATAAGCGGACATATGTGCACGTTCGCGGCAATGACCACGATAATGGCTCTGTTCAACTCGTGGTTCGCCGCCCTGTTCCTGCTCGCCCCTATCATAAGCTGGTCCAGACTGAAGCTGAAAGCGCACACCATTGCCCAGGTTGTGGCAGGCACAGCGCTCGGATTCATAACGCCTGTGACGTTCTCGCTGCTCGTTCCGCTGGCTTAGGATAATTTTTATAAATACAGAACACCGAATGTTTGATACGGCTCCCTTCGTCTAGCCCGGCCAAGGATCTCGGTTTCTCGAACCGATGACCTGGGTTCAAATCCCAGAGGGAGCA
>CAYRDB010000024.1:2454-6167 GCA_964423085.1 uncultured archaeon | reverse complement strand
TTACAGCCCTCGATCTGAACTAGGCGCGCTTTTAGGGGATTGGCTCCACCTTTCGGTGTTGCATCTCATTGTGGCGCGCATTGTGCACCGCGTGTAGCCCAGGAAATTCGGGGCATACAGACCTACCGTCGCCCACTCCTTCCTCTGATTTATCACCAGCGGTCTCTCACGAGTGCCCTGCGTTCGAAAACACAGGTAGCAACATGAGATATGGGTCTCGCTCGTTAACCGACTTAACGGCACGCCTCACGGTACGAGCTGACGATGGCCATGCACCACCTCTCGGCTTGTCTGGTAAGCCCTTCGGACTGACCTTCAGCCTGCCGTCTTCCCTGGTGAGATTTCCGGCGTCGAATCCAATTGAACCGCAGTGCCCACCCCTTGTGTGCTCCCCCGCCAATTCCTTTAAGTTTCATCCTTGCGGACGTACTCCCCAGGTGGCCCGTTTAACACCTACGCTACGGCACGGCAAACTCCCAAGAAGTCTGCTATACCAAACGGGCATCGTTTACAGCGTGGACTACCGGGGTATCTAATCCCGTTCGCTACCCACGCTTTCGTCCCTCACCGTCAGACCCATTCCAGCAAGACGCCTTCGCCACAGGTGGTCCCTATGGGATTATAGGATTTAACCCCTACCCCATAAGTACCTCTTGCCTCTCCTGGTCTCAAGCCGTTGCAGTATTCCCAGCACGCCTTCCAGTTTGCTGGAAGATTTCACCAGGAACTTACAAGACAGGCTACGGACGCTTTAGACCCAATAAAAGTGGCCATCACTTGGGCCTCGGGTATTACCGCGGCGGCTGGCACCCGTATTACCCAGCCCTTATTCGCCTACCTATTTACAGTAAGCAAAAGCTTCAGTAAAACTGAAGCACTCCAGATTCCCTTATCGCACGTGAATGCATTGTAAAGGTTTCGCGCTTGCTGCACACCGTAGTGCCTGGATTCATGTCTCAGAATCCATCTCCGGGCTTCTACTTACATAGCCCGTACCCGTTATCGGTTTGTTGGTTCATTACACCAACAACAGCCTGATAGGCCGCAGACCCATCCTTGAGCGCCGGAGCTTTTGACACAAGAGCATTCCAGCACCAAGTGCCTATGGGGTATTGAGCTCAGTTTCCCGAGGGTATTCCCCTCTCAAGGTTAGGTTATCTGCGTATTGCGGAGCAGTGCGCCGAGGGCTTACCCCTCTCGGCTCGCATAGCTTAGTCGTATCCGGATAGCAATGACCGCTGGCAGGATCAACCAGAATTGGCGGGTTCTACCTCTAGGTTTCACCAACGAACGGCCGGTAAACCGACCATAACGAAAACCTATCCAGAACGCTACTCTGGAATGCAGCTCTGTACGTGAACATAGAAGAAGTCCTCACGCGCCCTGACTGTCATCACCAGTCATGGCAATGGCCATTTGGCCAAATCTTACTTCAACGCCGTTCACGTGCAAAAGATTAATTGATGATAAGAATATTTAAAGGTTTATCCAAGCGCGTTAAAAGTATCCGAGCCACGAAGCTAGGAAGAAAATCGCTATTCCTGCCGCAATTCCTGCCGCGTCCGCAACAAGGTCGCCTGTCTCAAATCCCTCCTTCCTGACGAATTTGTCAAACATCTCCTTTCCCACTGATGCTGCTGCTGAAACAGCCACTGCTGAAACCGGGCCTAATGCGATGCTGACGAAGAAAGCCGCAGCGAGCATTGCTATAAAGTGCTGCACCTTGTCCGGCTGCACAATCTCTCTTTTTTTCATGGTATAATGATGCGATTTTCTGGGATAAATTTACAGATATATGATTTCACTACCCTGCACCAAGCGGAGCGAAAACTTTGCTCTCCAGTTCAAGCATCCTATTGTAAACTTTGTTACCTTCTCCGCCAGATAATTTTTCTTTTATAGATGAACCTAGTTCGTGAACGAACCTTAAAGATAGGAATTTTAGTCCACCGACTCCATATTCAGGCTTGTCGTATGTCAATCCGACTTTCCAATCTTTTGGTATGTTCCTCTTCATCAATCCAGCCAGCCTTTTGCACTGGTAGAAGGAAGTGGCAAAGTATATTGTTTTTATTCCCATTTTCCTACAGATATCCACAGAGTAAATCACATTCTCCTTAGTTCTGGTCGCATTGGATTCGGTTATTATGCGGCTGTCCGGCACTCCGTATGATTTAAGATAATCTTTCATATTGCTTTTCTGATCGAAGCCGGTCGCTATTATGTAAGGGTAATATCCCTTACTGTCGAGTATTGTATACGACACCAGCGCCTGATTTAACCTGTCCCTGGATTTGGCCGGTCCGCTTGGAACTACAATCGCTACTTTGTTATCCATGCAAGAAGGTCAAAAATCTACATATTTAAGACTTTCCAATTATCGCTGTTAATTGTCTTGTATTGAATATTTTTTATATACCCGTTGCGCACAATTAATCGTTGATAGCATGCCAGCGAAGAAAAAGATTCTGAAGAAGGTTGAAAGGAACATACCGAGGAAGAAGCCCAGCATAGAGATTTATGAAAAAAGGGCGGCGGACGACCTGGATCACTCGATGGCTCCCGGAGTCGCTTTAAGAGAAAGACTGGCCAAAAGATGGAAGGCTGACGAAACAGAGCGCGAGCTTTCCGAGGACGACGACGCCACTAACGAGGGAGACATAGAGGATGATGAGATGGCCGGCGAGGAGGCATATCCTGAAATAGAGGAGTCGATGTCCGAGGACGACGAGGAAAAGGAAGATTGAATGCAGGGCCCGAACCGGGATTTGAACCCGGGTCAAGGGATCCACAGTCCCCTACTCTGCCAAGCTAAGCTATTCGGGCCATGATATAATATTCCAATTGTAAACGCCTTACTTAAATCTTTTAAGGACTGGAATCCAAATTAATTCTATAAACGGAAACTCAGAGATTGAAATGGGACTTGAACGCTATCAGAAAGAGGTGGAGCGCAACTTCGATGAATACAGGAGGAACATAGAGGAGCTGATAGACGGCCTGATGCCCAGGATAAAATGGCCGCTTTCCATAATAGGCTTCCTTATGGTGGTGTCGGGCGCTACGATGCTTTACATCAGCGTGATATCGAATGTTTCGGGATTCCCTGTCGGATATTTGACAATAATCCAGTATTTCGTCTATACGCTGATTGCGTTCGTCGGTTACATGCTTATACACAGGTCAACGGAGCAGAAATGGCTATGAAGAAGAAAAAGAAGAACGACAATTTGGAAGACTATAGGAAGCTGCTTGACAACACTATCAAGGAGCTCGTGAAAATACACAGTATGAAAGACGGGAAAAGAAATCATATCATGACAGCAATAGGCATATGCCTTGTCGGACTCGGCGGGGTTGTTGTGTCTCTGTCCACTTCGTTCAGCCCCAATGGCTTGCTGGATCCGATAAGCATATGTGTAATATTTGCGGGCATATCCACCATGTTCATGGGCTACATATTCGCCCACAAGGGCCTTACAGGATGCTGGTTGTAAGAAAGTAGTGCTGGCGGCGAGATTTGAACTCGCGGCCTCCGCGGATCACCTTTTTGTATCTCATCCGGCATTGCTGCCGTCGACGCTCATAAAAGTTTATGAGCACGGCGTTATAGCCAGGCTAAACTACGCCAGCATAACCTTTAATTAGAATATTGCTAAACTTAAATAAATTAAAACCAAACTGAATTAAAAGGTCTTGATGAAAATGAAGTT
>CAYRDB010000024.1:0-2354 GCA_964423085.1 uncultured archaeon | reverse complement strand
TTCATACTGGACGGATATCCTAGGACATTGAAGCAGGTAGGCGACCTGGAAGGAGTGACTGAAGTGGACGCTGTCATAAACCTTGTCGTTCCTGAATGGGTTATTGTGGAGAGGCTGTCTTCCAGAAGGGTTTGCAGGAAATGCGGCACAATATACAATGTGCGCTACCTAAAGCCTAAGGTGGAGGGGGTGTGCGACAAGTGCGGCGGCGAGCTCATGCAGAGGGACGACGACAAGCCGGATGTGATAAAGGACAGACTCAAAGTTTACGAGGACAACACAAAACCTCTGCTGGAACTTTTCAAGGACAAAGGGACGAAAATCGTGGACATCGAGTGCAACGACGTCGACGTGCCTCCGCAGATAATGGTCGACAAGATACTGAAGAAGCTTAAGGAAGAAGAGCTAGTCTGATTTCTATATCCTCTCTTTTAGCGCAGCATACATTATCGGCAGTGCTATGGTCGCGTCCTCCTCTATGTTGACGAACTTGGCTTCCTTTCCTATCTTGATAATATCAGTCTAGCTTTTTCCTGATAATTCATAATATCGTCTTTGACGACCCTCCTTAACAATACAATCTTTTCTTTTCCCATGTTCCACCCCGTGTTTTCCAACGCCATTAACAATTTGAATTTCTCTAGCTTTTCGTAATGCCTTAGATTCATATTTTCTAACAAAGAAATTACTTGTTTTTTTGAACCCGTGCCTAAATACCAATAATCTCTATTATATGATACGCCATCCGCCTTCTTTACCAATCTTATGTTGATTTCAAAACCCAGTTTATGCAGATTGTTCAGTATGCCTTCTAGCACCCCCTTATCACAAGTTTTGATGATAAACTGGACGTTGCTGTTGCCTTTGGGGTCAACATAGAGGGAAAGACAACCTTCAGCATCGAAATATCCAGATAAGAAACTGAAGAAATAGTCGTTATTTTCTAATATCCACATTGGGATGCTGTCTTTTTTGGTTAGTAAAAAACCAAAAGACTGGTCTAAATCACAATATGTACTCCAATAATACCTGTCAGTTCCATTGTTGTATTTCGGATATTTACCAACCTTACCATAAGAGCAAAAAACAGACTCGAATAACTTTATCATATCTGGATGAGTGGATGCAGTAGAAATTCTAAGATTTCTTCCATGTTTTTGGACACTCAAATCCCCGTATCTTAGTCCTATAATGTATGCCTTTTCTTTCAAATTTCCGGAGAAAGGAACCTTCGGATATTTTGTCAGCGTTCTAGACAATCTGTCATAACGATGTTCTCTAATTTTCACAGCTGATTAATAGACATTATATTAAAAACAAGTGTCGTGGGCATCATTCCGATGAGCGAGTACCCATCCTCTCGATTAGAGATGCGTATAATAGCGGCAGTAAGACTGTGGCGTCGCCATCTATATCTGTGAATTTTGCATTCTTGCCTATTTTTCCCCACGATATGGCTTCTCTAGGTTTCGCTCCCGATAAACTTCCATCCCACTCAACAGCAGAACTCATATAAACAGCGTAATCAAGTCCGTTCTCTTTAAATTGCGACCACCATATCACATGGTGCTTTGATATTCCGCCGCCCACAATAAGTGCGCCCGACTTCTTTGCGTTCCACACCCTGTCGCTCAGCATGGTCTCGTCCGCCAGCAGGTTAATCTTCAAATCATGGTCCTGCGCGAACTGCCATATCTGGTATCCGACCGACCCGTCTGTCGGGCCTGGCACCACGACCGGAATCTGGTTCTTCCACGCCCAGTACACTATCGAATCCTCCTTCCTCTCAGCTTCAGGATCCTTTTCCATGAGCTCGCCTATTTTCCATATCAGCTCGTGAGTGGAGATTCCCTTTTTCTTCTGTTCCTCGTCCATGCCTTCGTATATGATCTTCAAAAATTCAAGCATCTTCCTTTCCAGTATGTCGCCGTAAGACTCGTTAGGCACCAGCACGTTCCCGAGCCTGTTGACGCCCCTGTCCCTGAGCTCGCGGTCGTCCATCATAAAGTCGCCGTGGTAATAGTCCTCGTACACCCTGGCTATGTCGTGGTCAAGGGTGCCGCATGTGGTGCTGACAATGTCGAACATCTTACCCTTCACAAAATCCTTTATCACTCCCCTCGTGCCTGTTGCGTTTATGCAGGCGGGGAACGAAAGGAATCGCAGGCACTCGTCGTCCTTGATCATGGCCTCTACAATGTCCACTCCGACTGCGAGCTTCTTCGCAGTGAACCCGCCTGACTCGGAAAACTTCCTGACAAGCTCGTTTATCGAAGTCTTTCCTTCTATTGATATGTCCCTGACCGGGTCGGTCTCTGGCTTCATAGAAAAGAGTGCGTTGCAATAGTATTTAA
>CAYRDB010000023.1:0-6377 GCA_964423085.1 uncultured archaeon | reverse complement strand
TACAACACCGAGCTCGAGGAGGACAGCTTCTCAAACGCAGAGGAGGCGCTGGAAAAGGCGTCCGAGGCAGACCTGATAATAAATGCGGGCGACATATTCGACACAAAATTCCCAAAGACTCCGGTATGGTCCAGGGCGATAAGGGCGCTTGCAAAGCCGCTTGTGAAGGATAATCCGGGGATTAGGTTCGTGAGCTGCACAAGGAACATCAAAAAGGTCTCGGAGAGGACGCTTGAGCACGTGCCTATGGTGGCTTTGCACGGCAATCACGAGCGCAGGGGAAAGGACACCAACACGCTGGAGGCGCTTGAGAACGCAGGGCTGCTTGTTCATCTGGACTGCGACACCATAGTTTTCGAGAAGAACGGAATAAGGGTTGCTGTTCATGGAATGTCTTGGGTACCAGACAGGTACGCCAAGGAAGTTCTGGACAAATGGGCTCCCTCTCCTGTTCAAGGATGCGTGAACATACTTGTCTTACATCAGAGCATAAGCCCGTTCGTATATTCCCCTCTTGAACAGCCTAGCCTCGACCAGTCCAATCTCCCGGCGGGATTCGACGTCATAATAAACGGCCACATACACGAAGCCAGTTCGCATGTTGTTAAAGGAAAGCCCTTCATAATGCCGGGAAGCACTGTGATAACCCAGTTCAACAAGGCCGAGGCGAACGGCGAGAAGGGATTTTACGAGATAGATGTGGGCTTTGACCAGAACGACGATTACAAGATTTCGTCCAAGTTCGTTCCAATATCAAGCAGGAAGTTCTTCTTCGAAGATGTGAGCACAAAGGGAAGCTTGAGGGAGAACGTTGAGGAGAAACTGAAGGCTGTTATGGAGAAGAAATGCACTAAGAAACCCCTTGTCAAAATCAGGATTTCCGGGAACGACAGCGAGTATTCGGAAAGGGATGTGCGGGACATCATCAAAAAATACGAGAACATGATGATACTAAAGTTCGCAAAGGACCTCGATTCGCCAGAAGTCACTGAGAAAGTAGAGTTTCTAAGGAATATACGAGACCAGAAGCTCTCGGCAGAGGAGATGGGTTTGAACCTTCTTCACAAGAATCTGGGAGAGATTGGGTTCGGGTCATCGTTCGAAGTTGAAAGCATGTTCGGACTGCTTGTCGAGGGAATGATAGAGGACGCCTTCGAGAAGATTACAAAGGCGGGAATATGATAACCAAAGTTGTTTTGAATAACTGGAAGTCGCACGAGTACTCTGAGCTGGAGTTCACATCAGGGACCAACGGCCTTGTTGGAATAGTCGGAAGCGGGAAGACCAGCATACTCGACGCCATATGCTTCGCTTTCTTCGGCACGTTCCCCGCGCTCCAGACAAGGAAGGTTAAGCTGGATGACATAATAATGAAAAAGCCGGAAACGAAGGATTCTGCCGAGGTGCGCGTCCAGTTTACCATCAACGGAAGCCAGTACTGTGTGAAAAGGATGGTGGAGCGGGAGAGAGGCACATCGTTTTCCGAGCTCTCCGAGAACGGCAAAGTTATAGAGTCTCCGAGCACCAAGAACGTGACAGACTGCGTTGAGAAAGTGCTTAAGGTCAACTACGAGCTTTTCAGCAAGGCGATATACTCGGAGCAGAATTCGATAGACTACTTCCTCAATATGGGAAAGGGGCAGAGGATGAAGAAGATAGACGAACTGCTAATGATAGACAGATTCGAACAGGCCAGGACGAACGCTGTTTCATTGACTAACAAGCTTGTGGACGTCAAGATTGGAAAGCAGGGCACTGTGGATCGCATGGACCCCTCTGAAATAAGAAAATCTATATCCGAACTGAAAAAATCAGTCGCAGATTTGGAGAATTCTAAAAAGGCTCTTGTTTCTGAACTTGAAGACTCTGTGTCCAGAAAGGCGGAGCTTGAAGCCGAATCAATCCAGCTCTCAAAGGTTCGAAATGAGACAGAGGCTCTACGCATGGAGAAAAGCTCGATAGAGAGCGCGATAAAAGAGACGTGCTCCATGATTGAAAGAATGGAGTCGGCTATCAAGGATATCGGTGAAAGTTCTATTTCTGATAATCAGAATAGTGCGGAGGAGCTGTCCAAGCGCATAGATGATATGGCGTCTTTCCTGGAAAACAAGCAGTCGGAATACAGCGACATGCAGAGGAAGCTTTCTGATTCGAAAGCAATTATCGAAGTCCTTAAAGGAGGAAGGATATCCAAGCTGGAAAAGGATGTCAGCGAGAAGCTAATGATAAAGTCCGAGTTCGAGCATCTGAGGGACAAGACAGGCGAGGATGTCGACAGGCAGATGATTGAGAAGAAAAGCCTTCTCGATAAGATCATATTGGAGATAGAGTCCTCGAGGGCGAGGATGTCCGAGCTGAGCGAGAACATGGAAAAGATATCCTCGGTGGAAGGCAGGTGCCCCATATGCGACTCTCCGCTTTCCGAAGAAAGGAAGAAGATTATAATTTCTGAGAGGATGAAAGACATCGAGAAGCTGGATATGATGATTCAGGACGCAATGTCCAGGAGGCAGCTCGCTGAAAAGGACATAGATTCTCTCCAATCCGCTTCAAAGAAGCTGTCCGAAATGCTTTCAGAGATAAGGGATTTGGACTCTGCAAGGTCGGAGCTTGAGAATTCTATGAAAGCTTTGAATGAGAGCTCCCAGATAGCCGAGAAGCTGTCCGCCGATTTGGCTTCTATGAAATCGGAGATTGATCTAGTGCAGAATGAGATGTCTTCTGCGAAAGACAGCAAAAGGAGGCTGGAAATAATGTCTAGCCAGATGAAGGAGTTCGAGGAAAGGAGAGAGAGATTAAAGTCTCTGTCTGCCAAAAGGGACGAGCTCTCGGGGCTTTTGGACGAAATGGAAAAAAAGATGTCCGGAAAGGACTGCTCTAAAGTTGAAGAGTGGCTCAGGAACACTGTCGGCAGGGTGAAGGAATTGGAAGCAAAGATTGAGAGCACAGACGCTATTCGAAAGGAAAAGTCTTGCAGGTTGGAGGAGCAAGAAAAAGCCCTCAAGGATTCTGAGGAGGAGAAAGCGGCGATAGAGAGGATGGAAATTATGATAAAGGAAATGAAAATTTTTGTTCAGGCTTTGAAGCAGACGCAGGTAGAGCTGAGAAAGGAGTTCGTAGAGGCTGTCAACTACACGATGGGAAAGCTCTGGCCAACGCTATACCCGTACGAGGACTTTATCGGAGTGAGGCTCGCCATAGAGGAGGGAGATTATGTTCTTCAGCTTCAGGAAAGGGCGACCAACTGGATAAACGTTGAGGGAGTTGTGTCCGGAGGAGAAAGGAGCATGGCATGCCTTGCATTGAGAATAGCGTTCGCTCTTGTTCTGGCTCCGCATCTGCGCATACTTGTCTTGGACGAGCCGACCGCCAATCTGGATTCAAACTCGGTTAAGGTTCTGTCAAGGACGCTAAGGGAAAGCATAGGCGAGTTCATAGATCAGTGCTTCATAATCACGCATGACGACGTTTTCGAGGAGGCTGTGACTGGCAATGCGTACAGGATGGAAAGAGACAAGGGGAAGAACGAAGCGACTAGAATTATTCAAATAAACTGATTATGGTTTAATAAGTGTCTCAACGATTTCTTTATCATGCCAATCCAGTTCATAAAGGACAAGCCTGCGCTTTTGATAGCGGACAGGAAGTATGGAAGGATGTTGGTTATAGCAGATATCCATCTCGGAATAGAGCAGGAACTTTACAATAAGGGGATTTCCATATCTCCGCAGTCCGATAAGATGAGGGACGAGGTACTTTCGCTTCTTAAAATGACCAAAGCCAGCAAGCTGGTAATAGTCGGTGACCTGAAACACAAGATACCTGGAATTACTTTTCGTGAAATAAAGGAGATACCAAAGTTTTTGGAGCCAGTTTCCGAGAAGGCTGAGACAATTCTAGCCAAGGGGAACCACGACACAATGATTGACGGCTTGACAACTGACATCCAGGTTCACGGAAGCCGCGGCTTCTCAATAGGGCCTTACGGGTTCTTCCACGGACATGCCTGGCCAGCCAAGGAGCTGATGGCATGCGAATACCTTTTCACAGCCCACATACATCCCAGTGTAGAGTTTGTGGATAGCCTGGGCTTCAGAACAGTTGAAAAAGTGTGGGTAAAGGGAGCGATTTCCATGAAAAAAATAAAGGAGAAGTATAATGAAGAATCTTCAGGAAAAATACAGACTGTAATAATGCCTCCTTTCAACCCAATAATAACAGGCTCGCCGCTTAATTCAAACAAAAACAACTCAATGGGACCTCTTCTTTCAAGCAGAACTTTCGACATCAAGAAAGCGGACGCTTACCTTTTGGACGGAACGCACATAGGTAAAATCGGGAGAATCAGGAAAGCAATTTGATTATAGTTCTTTGAGAAGCTCCTTTTCGCTGGCGCTGAGCTTTTCGCTTACTTCCAAGAGGATATTCTTGTCGTCTGGAGTCAGATAGGATACCAAAGTGTCGTTTTCGAAAATATGCCTTCCGACCACAGGATCGTCCATGCTTATAGCGACCTTGTCGCCTGCGTCTGCGCTGTCCACATGATTGTTGTCTTTCTGTATCTCCTTGACTTTGCCTATTATTTTGCTGTCCCGTCTAAGTCTGGCTCCTTTTTTAAGATGCCCTGACAAAATCTCTACCCCAATCACGCATGGATTGCTTGCGTGAAACACACACCCCTTGATAAGCTTTAGTTTTACGGGCCTGGGCACAGCCTCGAGCTTGGCTTGCATATCCCTGTTCTTTCTGTCGCGCACCCACTCTGTGTAGTCCTCTATTATTTTGTAGATTACTTTGCTCTGGAAAACTTTTATCCCCAGGTTTTTGGAAAGCTCCTCAGCATCTTCCAGAATGTCGACATTGAAAGCCAGTATAGCCTTCCTGGTGTCATCCCTTACGTTTTGCGCCTCGGTGACGTCCTGCTTGTTCACCTTTCCGACTCCAGCTTTCCTTATAGGGATGTTTTCTCCTCCCATTATTTTTATCATCGCATCCAGTCCGCCAAGAGTGTCTGCCTTTATTATCAGTCCGTCCAAACCCCTTGTGAATTCCACCTGTTCGACATCCCTTTGCACTTCGTCTTTTATTTTTCCTATATCTCTGCTGTCTCTCACGCATATCATGGGAGACCCGGCCACAGCCGATTCAAGCCCTGGCGCGGCTATCTTTATTCCGGATGCGGCGTTCACCTCCTCGAGACTGTCGAACTGCTTTTCAACCCTGAGCTCCTTTAGGGGCTTCGGCCTTAGCAGGGCTTTGACCTTGGTGATAATTGGGTCTTTACCTCCGATGACTATGCTGTCCCCCCTTTTTATGCTACCGTCGTACAATATGACGTCTATCGTGGTCCCGAGGCCTTTTAACTCCTTTACCTCTAGTACAACTCCCCTTCCTTTATCAGAAAGCGCGAGCTTATTCTTCAGAAACTGCTGAGCCAGACCTGTGATCATCATCAGAAGCTCGGGAACCCCTTCTCCTGTCATCCCTGAGCACGGAACAATGGCCACCTGCTTCGTAAAGTCTTCTATCTTGTCGAACCTCTCAGCATTGAATCCCAGCTCGGACAGCCTGATTATTATGTCATACAATTTCCTATCCATCTCTGCTCTGGCGCTATCTATCTGCTTTGAGGCGCTTTCTGTTATAGAACTTTTCATGTTTGGTTTCCATCCGGTCACGCAGTCGACCTGCGTCGCAGCCACTATGAAAGGCGTCTTGAACTCACGTAGGAAAGCCAGGCTCTCCTCGGTCTGCGGCTGGAACCCGATGTTCAGGTTCACTACGAGCACGGCAATGTCGGCGACCGAGCCTCCCCTTTTTCTTAGAGTGACAAATGCCTCGTGTCCGGGTGTGTCTATGAAAAGAAGTCCGGGTATTGTTATATCGGTCTTAAGCCTTTTCATGAGAGGTCCGCATATGTCCTTTATAGTGCCTATTGGTATGTGGCTAGCTCCGACATGCTGCGTTATGCCGCCCGCCTCTCCGTGCTGTACTGTAGTGCCTCTTATGCTGTCCAGCAGCAAGGTCTTTCCATGGTCTACATGACCCAGAACAGCCACAATGGGCTGGCGTATCTTATCCATACCGACCACTCGGAATATTGTCTTCAACTTACGATAAAGTAATCAATTTTAAGTATAATAAATTAAGTAGTGGTAATTGGTGGGAGAAATGATAACTATGCAGGAGATGGAACCGATGGCAGTGTGCATGGTCACCCAGCAGATGTTCGACAGGAAATTCAGGTCCAATTTTGCGGACAACATGCTGCTCCGTGACAGGGATTCGTCTTTAGAGCCTCTGCTGTTGAGGATTAAGAGGGAAATGAACTCGGGAATGACCGAGGCAAAGTACCTTCAAGGTCACAAGATGAACAT
>CAYRDB010000022.1:0-6416 GCA_964423085.1 uncultured archaeon | reverse complement strand
TTCGCATTTTCTGCTTATAAAAATATTTTCACCAGTCCGAAGTTAAGAGATTCAACGGATAAATAGTATTATCCGAAAATTAAGACTTGGTAAATATGGCAGACAAAAGGTCGGACAGGATAGCGGTCATCGACAGGGAGCTGTGCAAGCCGGAAAAGTGCCAGCTGATATGCCAGCGCAGCTGTCCGATAGTCAGATCTGGTGAGGATTGCATACTGTACGAAGCAGGCGAGGATGGGAAGAAACGGATAAAGATAGACGAGAGTCTGTGCGTCGGGTGCGGAATATGCACAAAGAAATGCCCCTACGGAGCGCTGTCCGTTGTAAACCTTCCGAAACAGCTGTCCGAGCCGCCCGTTCACAGGTTCGGTCCCAATGATTTCGCCCTTTTCCGACTCCCGTTTCCGAGCAAGAACGAGATTGTCGGCATACTCGGGCCGAACGGGATGGGAAAGACGACCGCGCTGCGCATACTGGCCGGCGAAGTGGAGCCTAATCTGGGAGAGTTTGATTCGGATACGCCACTTTCCAAAGTTTCTGAAATGTTCAGGGGGACCGAGCTCCACGGCTATATGAACAGCCTAGAGAGCAAGGAAATAAAAACTTCGATAAAGCCGCAGAGGGTGGATCAGATACCTTCGGTCTTCAAGGGAAAAGTGTCCAAGCTTCTCGAATCGGCCGACGAAAGGAGGATTGCGAACGATGCGGCAAAGGACTTTTGCATAGACGGTCTTCTTGAAAGGGATGTAAGCGAACTGTCCGGTGGGGAACTGCAAAGGGTGGCGCTGATAGCATGCATGGCGAAGGACGCTGACATTTACTATTTTGACGAGCCGACGAGCTTCTTAGACGTGCATCAGAGGATGGAAACGGCCAAGCTCATACGCAAGTACTGCGAAAACAAGTCGGTGATGATAGTAGACCACGACCTGGCTGCCCTTGATTTCATGGCAGACAAGATACACATATTCTACGGAGTTCCGGGAGTGTACGGAATAGTCTCAAAGCCGTACGGTGTCAGGCTCGGCATAAACACTTTCCTCGACGGCTACATCAAGGAGGAAAATGTCAGGTTCAGGGACGAGCCCATAAGCTTCCTCAACACCTCTATAATAGACCGCTCGGTGTCGCAGAAGATAGTGGTATCGTTCGACGGCGTTAAGAAAAAGTTCGGCGACTCTTTCTCGCTCAGCGTCAACTCTGGAAAGCTCCATGAAAAGGAGGTGCTGGCAGTGCTGGGGCCGAATGCGACAGGAAAGACCACGTTCGCCAAGATGCTTGCAGGCGAGATAAAGCCCGATGGAGGCGACCTCAGCGAGAGCGTTTCAATATCTTACAAGCCGCAGTACATAAAGACGGAGTTCGAAGGCACGGTCAGGGAATTGCTGAGTTCGGTGAAGAGCATAACAGACAGCTACAAAGTTGAAATTTTAAGGCCGCTGGGCCTTGAGAAGCTGCTGGAAAAGTACGTTTCAGACCTTTCGGGCGGGGAACTGCAAAGGGTGGCTATAGCCATGTGCCTGTCGAGGGATGCTGACATGTATTTGATGGACGAGCCGTCCGCTTTTCTAGATGTGGAGCAGAGGCTCGCACTTTCCAAGCTGGTGAACAAGATAGTGGAAGTGAAAGAGAAGAGCGCGCTCATAGTAGACCACGACCTTCTGTTCCTTAGTCAGGTCGGCCATCGCGGAATGGTTTTTAGCGGCGAGCCCGGAGTGTCAGGTAAGGTCGACCAGATAGACGGGATGAAGGATTCGTTAAACAAGTTCCTTTCGAGTGTGGGC
Source organism: uncultured archaeon (assembly GCA_964423085.1). Lineage (GTDB taxonomy): Archaea > Aenigmatarchaeota > Aenigmatarchaeia > CG10238-14 > SCSR01 > JAUWZS01. The sequence continues at coordinate 4,632 of CAYRDB010000022.1, read as the reverse complement.
GTTACCTTCAGGAAGGACCCGCAGACAGGAAGGCCGAGGTCGAACAAGCCAGGCTCCCAGTTGGACAGGGAGCAGAAGGAGACAGGGAATTATTTCTACATCTAGCCTATCTGCAAAAGCTCCTAATCTCGTTCACAACCCTTTCTATGTTCTGCAGCCTTGAGCTGATTGCCTCGTACTGTATTCGAAGACTGTCTATGTGCGAGACTATAAGGTCAATCTCCGCCCTTGTGGTCGTAGGCGACCTCGGAGCAGCCGGCTGATACGATTCTGCCTCCGGAAATTTAGGCTCGTCAAGGCGGTCTTTGTTTTTCTTAAACCTGCTTAAAATGCCCATATTGATAATTGGTATTCCTTCCAAATTAAAGCTGACCTTTGGGTGATAATTATTATCCATGGAGGAGAATTCTAATTATGGCAGATTCGAAAAGCATGGTTGTCGCAGTTTCAAGTCCTCCGGGGTCCGGAAGCACTTCAGTTGCCAAGGAGATCGCCAAACGTCTTGGACTCAGGCTTCTGGTGCTAGGCTACGCGCAGAAAGCTTTTGTGGACGAAAAGAAGGAAAGCGTGGCCGCGCTCGAGTCGTGGAAGACTGATGTGGGAAAAAGCGAAAGCACCCACACAAGCCGTGACAAGATGCAGATTGATGAAGCTAAGAAGGGCGGCGTGGTCATATGCGGCAAGCTGTCCGTCTATTTCCTGAAGGGTTTGAGCGATTTCAGGATATGGCTGGATGTTCCTTTGGAGGAGCGCGCGAGAAGGAGCGCGGAGAGGGACGGCATTCCTTTGGAAGATGCCAAAAAAGCGATTAAGGAGCGGGAGGACATAGAGAGGAAGGAGTGGAAGAAGATGTACGGCTTCGACTATTTTGAGCAGAAGGATATGGCCGATTTCGTAATAGATTCCTCCGGAATGACGCTGGAGGAAACTGTGGAGAAAATAATGGATTTCATCAGGTCCGGTCGAGCCTCGCGCTAGCTCCGCTGAGCTCTGGCATATCGTAAGTTATTCCAAGCTCGTCCCTTATGGCAGCCACAAGTTTGAATGTATTTTCCTTGAGTACCTGCATGTATCTCCTGCGGACACTGCTGTACATGATCCTGTGGTATAGCCATATGAACGGCACTGCTATAGCTTTGTCGACAATGCTCTTGAACTCGTATTTGGTCTCTATCTCCGGCTTTATTTCCATATACAATGTCCCTTTCGGGCTCTCCGGGTCAGATGGCTGGTTTCCGAATGCCCTTATTTTCAGCTTGAAACTGGTGAACCTGTCAAACTTGTCGTCGTCGTACTTCTTCTCGAAGTAGAACCCCCTCGGGTCTGTTGTGACATCCCAAATAAAAGCGTCCTCAAATATGTTCTTGCCCCTCCCGTGGAATATTTTCTGCATCAATCCTGGGAGCATGTTGTATATCCTGAAGGGGTCTTTTCCTTTGTACTCTATCTTGAGCTTGTCCTCAGGCTCGAGAACATAGTCGAAAATCACGTATTTTTCAGGCATAAGAACCAATTATTACTTTGGTTTACCTTTGATTAATATCTGGCTTTTGTGAGAAGGTTGAAAAACTCCTTCATTTCGTTCTGAATCATTAGCATAGCGTCCCTGCATTCGACTATGTACTGGTATCTCTTCTCTTTGTAAAAAACCTTGTGATAGAATGTCCTGAACATTTCGTAGAAGAAGCTCTTCTCCCATAGCGTGTCCTGAGGATATTCTGTCCTTACCAATCCTTCGAGTGACATCGAAACTGTACCTTCCTTTCCAAACTCCTTGCTGGGCGACACGCTCCCCTTCATGGATATGTCAATGTACATGTAGCTGAACTTGTCTATGTCCTTTATTACCTCGAAAGACACGCTGAACTTTTCCTCGGGTTTCGACCTGTCCCACTTGAACCCCTTTTCCTGTATGTTTTCCCTGAGTATGCCCAAACTGGTGGTTAGTATGTCTATGAGCTTCGGATACGCCTTGTCGGGATTAGGTCCGCTGTAGCTGAACTCGAGCTTCGGCCTGTATGTCAGGCACCTGTCTTCGAGCAATAGCTTGTTTCTGGCGAATATGGGCATAGAATCACTGCATATTACAATTTTATTATAGCAGCTATTAAATATAATATAGATGCTATGTTGACCAAGATTATCGGAATTGCCGCAATTGCCTTGGGTATTTTCATGCTCATAGGCGCGCCCGGCGACAGAGTACAGTTGACTGCGTACGGCAATACAGGCAGGCTTGCCGGCCTCGGAATAGCGGCCGTAGGTGTGGTCTTGCTTATTGTGTAGTGATATTATGGCAGGAGGAGCTATAGCTGGATTGCCTGGAACAAAGGAGGCTGCTGTTGGGAATACAATGTCAAATGTCAGAGAAAGCTTCATAGTAGAGGGCGAACTGTACCACGTTTCACCCAGAAGCATGAGCACAAACACAATCGAGTTCACCTCATTTCCGGGCAAGTGCAGCGAAGCGCTTTTTTCTCTGATGTTCTGGCTCGGAAAGCTGGGCTATGATGTTTTCAAGGTAGAGGACAGCATGGAAGTTTCTCCAATGCATCCGCAATTCTACCAGCTTACGATACAACAAAAGCAGACTCTTGAGAAGCAGATAAAGGAAGGTCTCGCCGGAATATCTTCGGCAATCACAGATTTCGAACTGCTATTTCACGATCTCAGAAAGTACAAGGACTTTATAGACTATTTTTCCAAAAAGGAGTCTGCGATAAAATCTAAAGACAAAGAGGAGCAGGCTAAAGCCGAACAGAGCCTTAAAGCAATATTCATAGATCAGGTGGACGTGCACACAGGCGAGGGGGTGTCATTGAAGCACATAGCTCCCAGATGGCCGACAATCATATCCGATTTTATGAAGCTGGAAGACGGCGACACAAATCCGAACAACATAGCCAAAAAATACAGCGTGTCCGAGGCTGAAGGTGTGGTCCTTTCCACAAAGAACAAGCTCTACATGGAATGGAGGGAGACTTTCGAAAAAACGGTAAAAGAAAGATATGAACGGCTTCTGGGCATGGTGAAGGCGCGCAAGTTTTCAATAGACGAGTACAAAAACATGCTCAAGCCCTACATAGAAAGATACAAATCGATAAAAGAGATGGGCGAGACATTTGACGGAAGGAAATACCTCAGAAAAACTTCGTGGCTAAGGCCGGGCGCGCAAGCCACATCAATGGATTCCTGTACAATATGGGCGTTCAAAAGCATGACAGCTCCAGAGCATTCCAAGCCCACATACGAGAGGTATGAAGGCAAGGAAAGCATAACAAAAATCCCATTCTGCCCCAGCTTCAAGAAAATCATAAACAGCAATTTATCATATCTGAAAGAGAACGACCTCATGGAGCTTCCGCTGTCTTCTACTGGCATAGAGCCATTTGACAAGTGGGTGTGGGCTCTTTACAAATACATAGAGGACTACTATCACATAAGGTTCAGCTTGAAGGAGCTTTTGAAATTCAGGAACGAGTACATAAAATCCTGGGGAAAGAGTCCTGAGCAATACTTCAAGTGTTTCGAGTCGGACGTCACACGGGTTGTGATGAAAACACCGAATGGAACCGAAGTCGAAGATATAACATTCAGTCCGATACTCCACTATTTTGAAACTCAGAACATGATGTTGCTTAGGTTTCTGGAAATCAAGGCGCAGGAGAAGGCTTTGGAAAAGTACATAGATGAGATGCTAGGCGACACGACAAAAGGCAAGAAGCTGAACGAGCTCTCTGATGAGTATGACGACATGTTCAATGTTTATCCGAAAACTAAGCCGAAAAAGAGCGACAAAGAAAAGACCAAGGAAGAGAAGGAAGAAGAAAAAAAGAAAGAATGGAAGCTTGATTCCTCAAAGAGCCTCCGAGATTTGAGGGAGCTTTCCCAGAAGCAGGTCATGCTTGAAGTCAGTGACGTCAAAAAACCTTTTAGACTTTTTCTCAACACTCCATACTATTCCAGATTCGACGACGTCATAACAGGGCCGATATTCACTGATGTTGGTAGCGGGCTCGCAAAGATTTGGGACTTTTTGAAGGCGCAGTTTGACGTGCCCGGCGCCGGCGTAGCAGGGTTAAAGTAAGTGCAGGTGTTTTGTATCGACGAAGAGAAGCTGAAGATAACTGTAGGAGTGTCGAGCGGAATATATGCCGCAGCCCGCAGTCCGGAGCTAGGGTCTGTAGTCAGAAAGCTGGGGTTCGCCTTGACCAGGGGAGCGAATGCCATAGAGATAGCTGGCGATGTCCCGCACGAGATAGACTTTACTCAAGGAAAGGAGATGCGCTACATAGCTGAAAAGCAGAACCTGACACTTTTATTCCACGGCTCCTTGACAGTACCCATGTGCATGCCCGAAAGGGGCGAGTGGAGGGATGCGCAGAACCACTTGCAGAAATCCATACGCTCTGCTGTAATGGGCGGATGCAAGTATGTAAATTTCCATTCTTGCCTAAACTTTTGGCTGGAAATGATGACATATTCCGGAAGGAAGCTGACAATGTCGTTCTGCGACCACGAAGGCAATTTCATAGGAGACATACTCGGCTCGAAAGGTTGCGAGGAACTGCGGAAGTGGTTCATTGCCAGAAAGTGGGACACATACGGAGGCGACATACTATACAACGAGGA
>CAYRDB010000021.1:0-6931 GCA_964423085.1 uncultured archaeon | reverse complement strand
GGGAGATAGCAGAATACTACACAAAGGACTTTTTTGACGCGATGAAAAAGCTGAATGTAAAGACTCCTGGTAAGGTTTGCAAGGCGACCGACCACATAGAGGATATGATATCGTTCATAAAGAAGATAGAAAAGAACGGCTACACATACAGGACAAGCGATGGAATATATTTCGACACGTCCAAACTGGAAGACTATGGAAAGCTGTCTGGACTGGACAAAAAAAAGGCTGAAAAACTGAAAGCAGGGGCCAGGACAGATTTCGGAGAGAAAAAGAATGTAACAGACTTCGCTCTATGGAAGTTCTCCCCAGAGGGAGAAAGGAGGCAGATGGAATGGGAATCTCCGTGGGGCAAAGGCTTCCCTGGATGGCACATCGAATGCTCGGTGATGAGCACAAAATACCTGGGCGAACAGTTCGACATACACACGGGCGGGATAGACCACATACCGATACACCATTCGAATGAAATTGCGCAGTCGGAGGCTGCGAACGGCAAGGAGCCGGTCAGGTTCTGGATGCACAACGAATTCGTTCTTATAGACGGGGGCAAGATGAGCAAGAGTCTGAAGAACTTTTACAACATGGCTGACATAGAAGTCAAGGGGATAACCCCTCTTGCTCTAAGATATCTTTTCCTGACAGCGCACTACAGGTCAAAAATAAACTTCACGTGGGAAAGCCTGAAAGCGGCCGAGCAGGCGCTGGATAAGCTAAACGAAAAGCTGGACGAGTTCAAAGAAGCTGATGTTGGAAAATTCCCGGACGGGAGAGCCGAAGAATATGTGGAAAGCTTCCTAAAGTGCGTAAACGACGACCTAAACACAACAAAAGCAATCAGCTTGGTGTGGAAGCTGGTTAGGGACAAGCAAGTTTCTAACGATGACAAGCGTTCGCTTCTTCTGGATTTCGACAAGGTTTTCGGCCTGGAACTAGGCTCTGCCAAAAAGACCAAGATTGCCATTGACGAAAAGGAGAAAATTGACGAGATGGTCGAACTAAGGAAGAATATGAGGAAATCCGGCAAGTACCAGGAAGCTGATGAGATTAGGAAAAGGCTAGACAAAGAGTTCGGAGTTCTGATAGAAGACACCGAAAATGGCACTAGATGGAAGCGCAAATGACTTTGATAACGCTTTTAAACTTAACATCATCATCTGGTGTTGAAGCATTGCTTAATAAGGATGCTATCAATACCATCTAACAGTTGAATGGGATGAGATGCGTCATAATAGGTGACCCTAACAGGGTCAAAAAAGACCAGCCTCTAATAGACGAAGCCATGTCCAAATTCAAGGACTTTGTATACGCGCCTATAACCAAGGTCAGGTTCGAGATTGACGACTCCAAAAACAATGCAATCGTAAGCTTTGAAGGCTCAGACCTCTCGGAGTTCGACTCAATAATGGTAATACCAACTGTCACGTATTCAGAGCTTTTCTACACAGCCATGTGGATACTCAACGGAAAAGTAACGCCGATAGACGAAGAAAAGTACCTGCTAATCATGAACGAAGACCTCATGCTAAGAACTCTGTCGTCAAAAGGCATACCGGTAAGAAAGCAGATACTGGTTGCGTCCAACGCATCTCTGGACCAGATAAACGACAGTCTATCGTACCCGGCCATTGTAAAGCCTCCTAAGAAGAAGGTGCTGGTTACAGCCATGCACACGCTAAAAGACGTGATATCTTTGTACAAGATAGGAACGCCTATCGCAATCGAGACCCCTGTAAGGGCGAAAAGAGTGGTTTGGATATTTGTAGTAGGAAACGAGATAGTCGCGGGATATGAAAAGAGCGGAAAGGCCAGGGAGAACTTTTCGGCTGACGAAAAGCTGAAGGGAATAGTTATGAAGGTCAAGGAAACTCTTGGGTTTGACTACTGCTCAATGAGGTTCCTTCTTGGCAAGGACGGATGGGTGCTTGACAGGGTTTCCATATCCCCAGATTTCGCCAAATTCCAAAAGACAACGGGCGTCGACATAGCCAGGTATATAATAAGCAGCTGCTCGTCCGAGACCAAGGGCACAAAGACATGGTGGCACTCCAAGGTGGACGGGCTGATAAGGAGGGGTGCGCAATGAAAGGTTGTATAATCGGCCCTAAAATCAGAGGGTATTGCGAAATCTCGCTTCTCGAGGAAGGAAAGAAGATATTCGACAAATTCTTCTACGTGCCGATTACTTCTGTGGTAATAGACGGCGACCGCGTTCTCTACAAAGGCAAGGACCTTTCAAAGCTTGACTTTATAATACCGAGGATGCCGAGGACCTACATGTGGTTTGGTTACAAGATACTCAAGGCGCTGGAAGGAAAGGTTTACATGCCAGTCAAACCCGAGTCTGTGATAATCTCGCACAACAAGTTCCTGACGCTTCTCGCGCTGAACGAGGCGGGGCTACCTGTCCCGCAAACATACATGTCAGCATCCAGGGACACTGTAGAGGATTTGCTGGAAGAGATGAACTACCCGGTTGTTATGAAGCTCCTGTACGGCAGCCTGGGAAAGGGAGTCATGTTCGCTGACTCGAAGCAGTCGGCTGCCAGCTTCATGGACGCGCTCGAGAGGTTCAAGGAGCCCATATTCCTGGAAGAATATGTGCCAAACTCCGGCGAGGACATAAGGGTGTTCATAATGGGAGGCAAAATTATCGGGGCTATGAAAAGGATAGCCGAGAAGGACGAGCGCAGGGCTAACATAGGAATAGGCGGGATTGGAAAGCCCATCGAGCTGGACGAGCAGACTAAGAAGATAGCGATAAGGGCGGCCGAGGTCCTCGGGATGGATGTCACAGGCGTGGACGTCATAAACGGACTGGGCGGGCCGGTGCTAATAGAGGCGAACGTGAACGCGCACTTCGAGGGAATAACAAAGACCCTGGGGATCAACATGGCCAAGGAAATTGTGAAATTTGTCAAGTCGGAAGCCGAGACCAAAAGGGTAGGAAAATTCATAGAATGGATAAAAAGGACAAAAGACAAATAATAATTCTGGTGTCCTTTTTGAATGGAGACATGAACTACATAGTTTTTCAAAATCTCCCAGATCTTGATAGGTTCATGAAACGTAAGATTTCTCCAAAAATAGAAGGTAGAGTGGAATACTCTGTAATGGAAAAGTTCTCCTGCAACAGAATATTGTTCACAGCAGAGCATGCCCAAACATCTAGGCTGGAAATTGAAAAAAGCAAGAGGGCCTATATAGGAGTAGGCGACCTCAACACCGACATCATTGCAAAGATAGGCGCATATTATCTGAGATCCGCATACATATTCCCTCTTTTCGTAAGAACCGAAGCTGATGCCTCAAGGCCTCCGGAAGAACTGGGAAAAGGTCTTAGGCTTTTCGTCAAGCCATCATACTCTAAACAAAAAATAGCATACTTGCCAATACACAAAAACGCATCAATGTTGACAGAACTTAATAGATACCACGAAATTATAGAAAGGCTTAGTCCAAAGGGATTGATATCTGTGCATGGAATAAGCGTAAAGAGGGAATTCGATATGCTTTTCGGATTCGGAGATGACTATCAGGCAATAGGAGGCAAAGAAAAAGCATTTGAATTCAAACATGGTTTCATAAACTACCTCGACTCTATATTCAGAGAGCTGGGTATAAAAGAGGGTTTGAAAATAGCTATTTCTAAATGGAGATTTACGGGATCACAGAATTATGTTCTAAACAGTCATGTAATAGAACACAACTATAGCAGGGATGCGAAAATAAAAAGGACTGGAATGCAGGTAGAACTTAATTTTAGAGGAAGGAGTGGAAACAACAGCATCCCGACAATACCGTATCAGATAGCTATACAGGCTCTAGGAGATTTCACATACAAGTGGATGTATGGAAGATAGTTTTAGAGAAGTCTATGTATGTTACTAGAAAGGATGTTAACCATGTCTGAATATCCCATGTATTGCCTAAACCTTTCAGAATGCGCAAGTTTGTATAATTTCAGCATGTTAACAGCAGGATCCCTATAGTTCGCGTCGCTGCCGAACAGTATCCTCTCCGAGCCAAGATTCTGCAAGGCGTAACTGAAGTTTTCTATTGACGCCTCTAACGAGACCGAAATGTCGAAATATATATTGTCAATCTTCTCCTTTTTCACAAATTTCAAAGGTGCTGTGTCAGTCTTAAACATGTGACCGGCGATTATATTTGTGTATGGATTTTCCTTGGCTATCTTTGCCAGCTCCATTCCGCTCGAAAAACCATCATTGTCGGAAGTATGCACTATTACAGGAACAGAAAGCTTGCCTGCCGCTCTTACGATGTCCCTTATCTTAGATATGTTGTACTTGTCGCCTCTGATTCCGGGATTGAGCTTTACTCCACAGAGCCCATAGCTCTTCCAATACTCTATCTCTTTTCTTGCATCAGCGACTGACTTGAAGTTCTCAGGATGGAGTCTCATGAATTTTATCACACCGGGAGAGTTTATGCATGCTATTCGATCATTCGATTCCCTGTAAAAGGGGATTGTGTCTCTGGAACCTGGCTCGTCGAACGGGAATACCACGAATTCATCAAAACCGAGAGCCCTGTACTGGTCCAAGTCATTTAAAGTTTGCACATGCCCGTCAATGCTTTCGCCTATGTGCACGTGAGTATCTGTTATTTTGTACGGACTGAAAAACTCCTCCATGAGCTTTCCCAGCTCAGACCATGTCGGATTTTCTGGCATATTGACCACCTTTTAGTGTGGAATAATTAAAATTATAAAGCTGCATAAAATGGGAAGCAAATCCGATTTAAGTGTGACCATCTCATTATAATTCAAGGGCTTTTTGTTCTTAGCTCTCATCCAGGTGACAAAATGGCCAACACAGCGTACGAGTGGTATTCTAGGGGTTATGTTCAGAAGGCGCTGCTTGAAGCAGCCAAGGACAGGGAAATTGTGTCCGTGTTCGGAGACGGGCGTTTCGGAAAGCGTCCTGAAATTCTACAGTATACTTCCGACATAATGCAGGCAGTAAAGTCCGGAACAGTATCATTCCACGGCTCTGTTGAAAGGTGGCATCAGCCCATGAAGCTGGACACCGGCATGACCAAGCAGCAGCAGGACGAGCTGAGAAAGGGATGGGAAGTCCTAATAGACATGGACGTTCCTGATTTCGACATAGCCAAGGCTGCTGCAAGACAGGTTATAAACGCTCTAAAAGACCACGGTGTGAAAAGCCACTGCATAAAATTCACAGGAGGCAAGAGCTTCCATATAGCAGTGCCGTTCGAGGCGATGCCGAAAGTAATAGACAGAAAAAAGACAGAGGTCATGTACCCCGACGCCATGGAGAAGATAATAGAATACATAAAATGGTATACGCAGGACCCGCTGAGGGACGAACTGACAGAAATGGCGCCACCATCAGAGATTGCGCAGAAGGTGGGAAAGGATGTAGCAGAAATTGTCGGAAGCGACGGGATGGAGCCTTGGAAGGTTGTGGATATGGACATTTTTGGTTCAAGGCATATGTTCAGGCTGCCGTACAGCCTGCACGAGCGCAGCATGCTGGTCAGCTTGCCCATACACGAAAGCAGGCTGGAAAAGTTCAGCAAAGAGGAGGCCAGGCCAGACGTTGTAAAAAAGCTCGACCCCTACATAATTAGGGAGGCTTCTGGGGATGCTACTGCGCTTGTTGTGGAAGCTTTCGACTGGGCGGCTAGAAACATGAAGCCGAAAGAGATGCCGAAAACCAGAGTGGAGAAGAAGATTCTGAAGAAAATACCCGAGTCCGAATTTCCTCCATGCGTAAAGGCTATACTCAACGGCATTGCAGACGGGAGGAAGAGAGCTGTGTTCGTTATTATAAACTTCCTGAGAAACATGGGGTGGAGCTCCGAAGATATAGGAGACCGCCTGGTGGAGTGGAACGAGAAGAACTACCCGCCACTCAGGACTAACTACATACGTTCGCAGGTCAGATGGCACCTCAACCAGGACAGAAACCTGCTTCCGCCAAACTGCAACAATGACAATTTCTACTGCTCGCTGAATGTGTGCAAGCCCGACAGGGTATGCTCTTCAGATCCGGACGCCGGGCCGTGCTCGGACAAGATAGTGATAAAGAACCCTGTCAACTACGCGCTCAGGAAAATGGGCAGGGAGAAGAGGAACAAGGAGCAGGCGAAAACCAGAAGGAAAACGAGAAAACCGGCCAGCCGCAAGAAAGCTTTTTAGCTTGTTCCTTTCATTATTAACTGTGAGCATATGGCCGACGACCAGACCGAGACAATAACATTCGAGCTTATACGAAAGATACAGATGGACGAGCAGAAGACGCCTAAGCTTTCAAAGCTCCCTGAAAAGTTCTACCACGACGTACGCTCCTATTTGGACATGAAAAGATCCGCCAGCAACAGGAGGATAGCGCTCGAGTCCGAGAACGTAGAAAGGCTAGTCGAGGACATATTCAACAGGAGGGAGAGGAAAATATTCAACCTTTCGCTCATAGCTGCCAGAACTGGCATACCCCCGGAGAACCTGACAATGGAGGAGAAGGTCTTTTTCGACAGCATAGTGTCCACCCTCAAGGAGAGGCGGGCGATGATAATAGACAAGATACTGCAGAAGGGCGGCCAGAAGAGGGAGGTAGAGACGCTGGTGATTTTCAACGAGAATGTGCCTGAATTTGTAGGGAGTGATATGAAGAACTACGGACCATTCAAAAAGGGAGACATATGCAAGCTGCCAGAGGAGAATATGAAGATAATGATAGAGCAGGGAGTGGCAAAGGAGTTCAAAGTCGAGAAATAGTTCTGCGAGATTAGAAATTTAAACACTTAAATTCATGTTCAAATAACTAAGAGTTATCGAAACGGTGCTTTGAATGAAGATGCCTAAGACAATAAGAATTTACTGCCCTCACTGCAACAAGCACACCAGCCACAAGGTTGAGCAGGCGAAGGGAAAGGGCAGGAG
>CAYRDB010000020.1:0-7406 GCA_964423085.1 uncultured archaeon | reverse complement strand
TCTACAGAGACGGGGTTCAGATGTGCACCAGGTACTTTGACACTTCTTCGATATCGGACGGAATATATGTTCTTGACGTGTATGCGTACGACAATGCCGGGAATACGGCCAACCAATCCATTCCAATCGTGGTTTACAACGAGCTTATATCGGTCCAGATATCCGATCCTTCTAACGGCGCGTACATAAGCGGGAACACTCTGGTGAACGCCACTGTTTACAGGGCGGAAGGAAAGGTGTCTAAAGTGACAGCCGGCTTCTCGGGAACCGACTATTCGGAAGATACTGAAATGTCTTGCGACCAGGACTACAACTGCGCGTGCGAGTGGGAGTCGTCAATTCTGCCCGAAGGAATATACTCGATATTTGTTAATGTGGAGAACACCGCCGGCATAGCGGTGAACAGCTCCGCTTCGGTGACCATAGACAGGACTGCGCCCACTATTCAGATAGACTCTCCGGCCGCAGACACCGTGAACGGCACGATATATCCGAAGATTGTGATAAACGACGTGTACGGCGTGGATCCGAGCACGGTCAGATTCAACATATCCACGATGTCCGAGACCATGAACTGCGTTCAGTACGTTCAGGGGAAACGGTATGTGTGCACCGGAACGTTGAACACAACGCTGCTGGGCGAAGGCTCTAGAACGATTTATTTCCAGGCTTCTGATTTGGCTGGAAACAAAGTAACGGCTTCCAAGTCAGTCACAATAGACAATATCGAAGGGGTTGAGAGCACTCCGGACAGCACAACTACCACTACCACAACTTCGCCTCCGCTTTCGACAACCTCCACAACAAACGGCGTCCCAGAAGTCCATGTCAGCACGGACGTAGTCGAGCAGATAGTGATATCTCTCGGCTCTGCCGGAGAGTTCATAGCGGACAGGTTCAGCGAATGGCCGGTGCAGGCTTTGGCCATAGCAATAATAATAACTATAGCAGTGATAGCAGTGTTCAGGAACTCGCAGATAGTGAAGTTTTTCAGGGGCAATGGCTCGGAGGAGCCTGCCGACCAGGAGAGTGTTAAATCATGAGCTATGTTGACATCGCCATAGCAGTAGGATTCTTCCTGTTTTTCGTAGCTCTTGTTATAGGCGTTTCCACAAAGTATCTCGTGGAAATACCGTCGTCCATGAGCATCGAGGAGTACAGGGACAGCGCAATGAGGATATTCAATCAGTTCTTCACAACTTCCGGTACGCCTGAAAACTGGGAAGAGTCCTCGGACGCTCCCTCCGAGCTGGGGCTAGCAAACAGCATATACAAGGTTTCCGTTTCAGTAGAGGAGCCCGGCATCTCTGCAAGGGCCAACGAAAGCGTGATAACCCACATAGTGTTCGATGAAGAATGCTCAGGAAAAGTATGGGCCGACACCATACGCGTGTACGATTCCAACATCAAAGGACAGGCGTTCGAGCTGGTAGAGCCAGTCTACTGCTCTGGCGGATACATAAACGAATCGTACGTCAGGTTCAATGTCAACATATCGCAGTCTGTCACAGACTATTATTATGTTTTCTATTCAGGGGATTCTGAAATACCAGGGGTGGAGCTATTGCCGACATACTTCACAGACAGCTGGATAAGCCACAGCGGTGACTCGTGGACTGAATCAGCTTCTGGTTGGTCCGGTTCAGGCGGCCAGACGTCAACGCCTTCTGCGAATTCAGAAATAAAAATACAGGGCCTTAACAGCGTCCAGATAGAAGACTCTCCACAGATTGGAGTTCTCGGGCTTTCGTATTCACCCGGCTCTCCTATAACAGGCGTGTCGAACGGATGGTACTTGGACTATTGGATGTACATAGACGACGTGTCAGGCATTTCTCATCTTACCACTTCGGTAAGCGACGGTACATCCACTATAACCAAATCAATCCCCGCAAGCTCTATCACCAGCGGGGAATGGTACCACTTTGAGAGGGAGCTGACGCCGGCCCTTTGGGACGTATGGGGGACATTCAACGCTAGCAATGGAATAACGGAAATAAGCGTTCACACGTCCAACTACACAGCCTCCTCAGCAAGGAAGATGATGATAGACCAGCTGCACTTTGAGCTGACCCCGCTTTCAGTGCATGTTTATCCAGAGGAAATACAGGACGTGATATCAATGAAAAAGCTCAGCGCTCTGAACAACCTTACATACGAAGACCTCAGGGACGCTACAGGCGAGAACTACAAGTTCAGGATAGAAATTGTGGAGTAGGTTTGAATGAAGGGTACTTTCTACACTTTGGAGGCGTCGATTTCGGTAGCGATGATAATAATCACGATAATGTTCTTTTTGCAGACGCCACAGGGTTCGGCCGACATAAGCGCGGCTAACTACAAGATAAAGGTTCACGACGCCCTAAAGTTCTCGGACGACATAGGCACTCTGCGGCCGATGGTTCTCGCCAGCAACGCCACAGGAGTTGAGGATGAGATAAGGCCGTATGTGGCCGGCTATTTCGACTACGAAGTTGCTATCTACAACAGCACGCACGCCCTAACTCCAGTTCCGTCAATAGACTCTGAGAACGTGATAACGGTCAGCTATTTTCTTTCCGGCGCTGTCGGTCAGTTCTCCCCCAGCGAGGTTAGGGTTTACGTGTGGGGTGTTGAATGATGGAGAGCAAGGGTCAGATGTTCCTAATAGCGGCTGTGGTAATAGTAGCCGCTCTTGTAACAATAAAGGTCAGCATGTCGGGCACGAGCACTGCTTACGACATAAAAAGCATAGAAGTCCAGATGGACAGCAGCACGTTCTCGAACATAGTCAATGAGATGAACAACACTATGATATACGCGTCAAACACTCCGCAGGATATATGCGGAAACGTCCACGAGTTCATAAATTTCACGAGGTCCGGGATGGCCAGCAAATCAAAGGAGCTCAGCGCGATATACGTCGGCGCAATATCCAACCACACGCTTGGTGTGATGAATGTGAGCGTCGTAAACTCCTTAGGATCTGCGATAGATGTTAACATCTCAATACCAGGACAGTCTTCGATTGTTTCCGGGCTCGCCGACCAAGGCAGGTGGGACAGCTACATTTCAATAACTCCCGGAGCACATTACACTCTTTATGTCTGGTACAACACGACATCCGGAGACATCTCGACTTTGAACTACGACACCGTGCAGATTGACACCAAAAACAACAGGGACGTATACGACGGGTTCCTTTACATGAAAATGGACACAGGGGATGCCCTATACACCCAGAAATATCAGAAGAGCTTCAAGATGAAGAAATAGTAATTTATGATGGGGTACAAATGATTATTATGAGAAACAAAGGTGTGAGCCCTTTCATAGCATCCGTGCTTACGATACTATTCGGGGTAATAATGCTGGGAATAGTGCTGAACGTGATCAACCCGGTGTTCAGCCGGGCGCAGGACTCGTCCGTGGTTTCGGACTCATTCCAGAACCTGAACCTTCTGAACAGCGTGATAAAGGATGTTGCCTCGGAGTCTCAGGGATCCAAGAGAACGATATCTTTCTCAGTCTCTGGTGGCGAGTACTCTACTGATGTAAACGAGAACCTGCTCGTTTTCACGTACGAGCCCTCCGAGCCTATGAACATGCGCGGCTCTAGAGGTGATATAAACCTTGAGCAGGGGCTGGTGTTTGACGATTATTTCAACCATTATGCCGACGGCAGCATGCCGTCTGGCGTATGGACCAACACTTCGGGCGAATGGTACGCGTCCAGCTACAAGTACAGGGGCGATGGAGGTCTCGCTTATCATAATCTGAGCACTGTCCAAAGCATCTGGTTCTCCGGAGACATTTACAATTCTTCCGGAACTGGCGGACAGATATTTGTGACTCCGACAAATCCAGAAAGGCTGGTTGCGTTCTGGGGGTTTGACGAGGGGAGCGGGGCAAAGGCGTACGACCTTACAGGAAATATGAACAACGGGTCATTAGGGTTCAGCCCAACTTGGACATCTGGAATAGTAGGCGGAGGTATATTGTTTACAGAAGGCACTTACATAGATGTGCCTGATTCAGCTTCATTGAACTTTCTTAATACCACGGGAGAAATTACAGTCAGCGCCTGGATTTACCCAACGAACTATACAGGAAAAACATCTAGTCAGTGGTACATTCTCAGCAAATTAGATTATTCAGATAGTGGTTGGTGGTTCTATTTAATCAACGGGGGAACCGTTAGATTTACTTCGTGTTATTCTCATGCATGTGCTGGTATTACTACTGATTATTCAGTACCTCTAAATGAATGGTCTCATGTTGTTGCATTGTCGGATGGAAATGTTGCAAAGATTTTTGTGAATGGGGTTGAAAAGAAGTCAGGTTCTATAGAAACTTTGATAGACGCCTCAAATAAACTTACTATTAGTACCGGGCCTGGTTACTCTTTCAATGGGATAATAGACGAACCCAAAGTATGGAGCAAGGCGTTGACAGCGGATGAAGTGCTTGCGGAATACTACCTCAGCCAGAGCAAACTAATGGAGAGCGGATCGGCCAGCGCGGGCGTTAAAATCCCGAACGGTGCGATAGTCCTGACGAATCCGGACGGAGTCACGAGCTTTGACAACATAAAAATAAGCGACGGTACAAAGACGCAGAGCTTTGTAGTGCCGTACACTAATATAGACCTGAACGGAACCCTAAGGATACCTGCAGGAGAGTACAGAATCACAGTAGAGCACATGGGAATAAACACCACAGTAAACAAACCTATAATACAGGTCACTTCTAGATAGGGACTTTTATCTTGCCAAAGTCCACAGGCTTTGCGTTCTTCCACATGTTCTTCACATAATTGTCCATCACAGCCACCAGGGACGCGTCCTCAGACCACAGCGAACTGAACTGGAACCTGTTCCTCTTCTGCGGGTTATAGTCCAGCCTGAGCAGCACCTCTTTACCATCGACAACTATCACTCTCGGATGCACCTTTGCGTCGAACGACCTAACCTCTATCCCCTTGTCCTTGTACCACAGCGCCCTGTAGTAGTTCATCTGGTTTATTTTTTCCATTCCAACTACCCTTACTTTGACCCCTCTTTTCATGCACCTGTTCAGGGATTCAGCAAATGAAGCAGACCTGGAAAAGTCCCTGGTTATGGCGTACACATACTTTTCGCTCCTTTCGAGCATATCAGCGGTTTTGTTGAAGAACTCTTTGAACCTGTCGCCCTTCACAATCCAAACCCCGCCTCCGACTTCCTCTTTCTTGGACTCTTTCAGGAAGCCGCTCATGCTTTCCACCTGCGACTTTACAGATTCTATCTCCTTGACCTTTTCTTCAAGCAGCCTTTTCAGCGCGTTCTCCGGCTCCGCAGCCCTGAATTCCTTCGGCCTACCTTCGAACACCTCAACCAGCTGCTTGCTCATGAGCTGGTCGAGCACTTCGTATATCTTGGACTGCGGAACTTCCGACTCCTTGCTTATCACACCCGCTTTGGAAGTTCCCATGAAGACAAGAGAGGAATATACCTTGGACTCGTACTCGCTGAGCCCGCAGTTGACAAGGGTCTTTAGTATTTCAGCCCTCTCCATAACGGCACCGCTTTCAGAACCGTCATCAAATATCTCGAGTTCCTTATGAATTAAATTTCTACGACTTTCCTTATATCTTCGCATCATATTCCCTCAACCTCTCGTATACTGCTTCTGCAACAGATTCAAGCCCCCTTTTTCTGCTGTCCATGTAAGCGTCTTTAATCTTGATTCCGACAATCCCCGAAACTATCCCAAGCACGAAAGACAGCAGGGCATGACCGCCCGAAGGCTTCTCAGAGCTTGAATATTCTTCCATAGATTTTCTGCACGTTGCGCACTTTTCCAGCATCATCTCCTTGTAGTGGTTTCCGATATCAGATTTTGAGATTTCCTCCGAAATCCTGTCCAGGTCCTTCATCCTGCCCCTCATGTTCGCATATTTCGCATGCTCGGAGCTGACCACTCTAAGGGATTCAATACCCTTTTCGAATGTCAGGACCTTGTCCAGGTCTTCGATGCTCATCCAGTCATCCGCTCCTCCTTGTACCTTTTGACTATGCTTTCCACGAGCTCCTCTGTCTCCCTCTTGCGGCCTTCGTCGTACTTTCCTTTGATGTAGTAGACAAGCCTCTCGCCGCCTATTGCCGCAGCAGCGCCGAGCACGAAGCTGTACACAGGCTTTATTTTTTTCAACAGACCCCCGTCTTCGGTCACTCGCTTTCACCCCCGTTGCTTTCTATGTGCTCTAGCCATGAAGGTATCCTCCAAGATATCTCCTTCAGTACCTTGGGAGATATGTGGAACTCCTCCTTCGTCATCCAGCTGTCGTTCTCCTTTTCCTGCCTCTGCAGGGACACGTTCGTGTTCCAGAGCGCCCATTTTATTCCGCGCCCGGGACCAAGGGAGAACCATCCTTTGGAAGCAGGCGACACTTTGGGTTCAAACCCCTTCTGGAAATTGTTCATCGTTTCACCTCCTTGTTTTTTCCAAACCTAAAAATGGAATGCAGCGAGTCAACTATCCTTCCGGTGACAATGGTGCCGCCTATGTATCCTATCATGCCTCCGGCGCCAGCTATGTACGCCGAGTTGAGCGCGACCTTTGTTACAGACGCGCCTATCTTACAGGTAGCTTCGTACCAAGATCCCGAAGTTATGTTTGAAACTATGTCCGGATAGTCGGAGTATGCACTTATTCCAATCTCCCTTATGAGGCCTCCCAATCCTCCGAGCATGCAGCCTATACCTGAGACATAAAATCCGCCATGTGTGGACGGTTTTGTGAAATATCCAGCAACCTTTCCCAGGCTCTTCCCAATCAGCGACCTGTTTGGGAAGTCTTCTGAATAAAGCTCTTTTCCCATCTTGTTGAGGTCTGCCATAAACTAGGATTGGCCGGGACAGTTTGATAATATTTGACAACTTTCTTAGGTTGTTAACAACTCTAGAATAACCACCGGAAGTGGTTGCTGTTTGATAAATAAAATCCAGGAGTCTATATTTGCATGAAAACAGTATCTGCGATAACAATAGCTGTTGTCGGAAATCGAGGATTTCTATTGTTCAGGAGGGGCGGAAAGTGGGGGTTCGCATACGAGGAGTTCGACAGGGCGCTTAATGGAAATATGGACGACACTGCAAAAAGGGCTGCGGTGAAATTTATTGGTTCATGCCCGCGCATGGACTATGTCGGCAGCTTCTTGAAGGTAGGAAGAGGCAGGATGCTTGTTATGTACGACTTTGTAGTGCGCGGTTTCTCTGGCGAGATTGGAAATATGCCTTCAAAATGGGTGAAAGCTAGGGATGTTCGAAGGAACCGATTGGACAGCAACACTCTGGCTTTTTTGGAAGTCCATGGAAGATTCCTGTAAATGATTTAAGCGTCTCACCACTGACTAATATTTGAGGCATATGCCGAAAATATCCATA
>CAYRDB010000019.1:265-7764 GCA_964423085.1 uncultured archaeon | reverse complement strand
CCCTGGTCCAGCGCGACCTTGAGCGACATCACAGAGTCCTTGCCTCCCGAGAAAAGCACTGCCACCTTCATCATAAGCGTTTGGAATGCTGCGATTAAATCTTTAACCTCGTGGTGGATTTTAAATTGTAGGAAACCAATTCTCTGATGTATGGCCGGATACAACCTAGTCGAGTCCTTCGAGCCGAGAGAATATCAGGCAGCCATATCCGAAAAAGCCGTGGGGCAGAACACGCTTGTAGTGCTCCCGACAGGCATGGGCAAGACTTTGATAGCTGTGATGGTCGGAGTGTCCAGGCTGAAAAAGCACAACGGGAGCAAGATTCTCATAACAGCACCCACAAGGCCGCTCAACGCGCAGCACACAAAGAGCTTCGAGAGGTTCACTGACATACCCGGGGAGGAAATAATTCTTATAACGGGAAAGTCCACGCCGAAGCAGCGCGCTGAAATGTACAAGGACGCCACTGTTGTGGCAGCTACCCCGCAGTGCATAAGGAACGACATCGAAAGCGGCATTCTGGAAATGGAGGACTTTTCTCTCGTGGTTTTCGACGAGGCGCACAGGGCTGTGAAGGATTATGCGTACACGCAGATTGCGAAGAGGTACATGAAGCAGGCAGAGAACCCGCTCATACTCGGGCTGACCGCATCTCCGGGCGGAAACCGCGAGAAGATAGGCGAGATAACGGACAACCTTTTCATAAAGGCGGTCGACGTCAGGGGGGAGTCCGACGATGACGTGAAGCAGTATGTTAAGGATATAGAGAAGGAATGGGTGTACGTGGACTTTCCTGAGGAGTATGCAAAAATAAAGTCTCTTCTCGAGTCTTACCTAAACGAGGACCTAAAGTGGCTGAAGGAGAAGCACTACCTGCCCATCGACAAGCCGAACAGGAGGATGCTTCTCATGGCTCAGCAGAGGCTCGGAGCGAGGTCTGTCGGGAAGAACTTCGGGAATATGTGGGCGATGATACGCGTCGCGGAGGCGATAAAACTGGAGCACGCCATCGAGCTCATCGAAACGCAGGGAGTGGAGTTCCTGAACGAATATTTTGAAAAGCTCAGCGCGAGCAAGAAGAGGACTGATGCCAGGATGATGAAGAGCAGGAGCGTCGAGGAGGCTTTCGAGATTGCCAAGTCCCTGAGCGGTTCGGATCACGAGCACCCGAAGATGACCAGGCTTGTCGGGCTTGTGAAAGCGCTGATGAAGCCCGATGTGAAAATAATAGTCTTCGCAAACTACAGGGCCACGGTGGAATGCATAAGGAAGCTTCTGGAGAAAGAGGGAATATCCGCGAACGAGTTCATAGGGCAGAACACGAAGAATGGAAAGGGGATGAAGCAGTCGGAGCAGATAGAAATGCTTAACAGATTCAGGAACGGCGAGTTCAGCGTTCTCGTTGCCACAAGCGTCGGCGAAGAGGGCCTGGACGTGCCTGCAGTTGATTATGCGATATTCTACGAGCCTGTCGCGAGCGAGATAAGGAGCATACAGCGAAGGGGCAGGGTGGGGAGGCAGGTTGCGGGAAAGGTATTCCTTCTGATAACAAAAGGCACGAGGGATGAGGCATATTACTGGGCGGCCATGAACAAGGAGAAGCGGATGAAGGGCATACTGGAAGAGATGAAGAATGGAAAGATTATAAGAAGGAAAAAATCCCTGGTCGACTGGACGGGCGGTTGAATGCAGACGCAAAAAATAATAAAGCCTGACGGTAAGGTGGTGATTGTGTGCGACTACAGGGAAAGGGAGGTCGCCAAGTTCCTCGAATCAACTGGCGCTTCCGTCAATATATCGTCTTTAGCTGTCGGGGATTTTGTATGCTCTGAAAGAGTGGTCGTGGAGAGGAAGGAGCACGGCGATTTCGTGTCCTCGATAATAGACGGCCGCGTATTCGAGCAGGCCAAAAGAATGAGGGACGAGTTCGAAAGGCCGGTCATAATCGTAGAGGGCAGCTCGAACAGGGACATAAATGCCAATGCGCTAAAGTCAGCAATCGCGTCCCTGGCAATATCGGGCGCGTCCGTGCTTTGCACGAAGAATGAAAAAGACACCGCGCTCACAGTGTTCTGGCTCGCCAAAAAGGAGCAGCAGGAGAACAAAAGGGAGCTGTCGATAAGGGTCGGCAAGAAACCGAAGGACGAGACCAGGATGCAGGAGAGGATATTGTGCGGCCTTCCAGGAGTGAGCACTGTGACAGCAAAAAGGCTTCTCGGACATTTCGGCAGCGTGGAGAGGGTGTTCGGCTCGAGCGAGGAGGAGCTGCTGAAAGTGAAGGGCGTGGGCCAGAAGCTCGCGAAAAGGATACGCAACATACTGGAGAAAAAATACAAGGATGGTTTTTCGGAGTGATGTAATGAAGTTCAAGCTGAAAAGGGAAAGCCTGCGAAAAATCAGCACGGTGTTCGACTTTTTGATAAGGTTCAACATTCTCGCAATACCCATGTACGCAATAATCATATTCGGATTGGACATGCAGTTCGCCCAGTCGCTCATCGCAGACGCCTTGCACTTTGTCTTAACGTCTTTCGGATATGATGCAGTCAAGGACGGCACAGTGCTGATGCTCTCCTCGACCTCGGGGTCTGCAATAATATCAATAGGCGCCGACTGCACCGCTTGGAAGAGCGCATACGCCCTGGCGGCTCTGATGCTAGCCAGCCCGGTGGCTAACGACAAGAAAAAGTTCGCAGCAATTGCGGCCGGCGTTGCGGCAATTCTCGCAATAAACATGGCCAGAATATTGACGACCGCGCTTTCGGGATACTGGTTCGGCTTCCACACCCTGGAAATAGTTCACTCGGTTCTCTGGCAAGAGGGCATGATTTTGGCAATATTGGCCATCTGGGCTGTATGGTTCAAAAAGCAAAAAGTAATATTTAGAGGAAAACAAACTATTCTTAGCAAGATAGGGATAGAGGTGTAGCCTTGCTCGGAAAAAGCGACCCGGAAGATTTTACAAACGTTGAAGAGAGGTTCAAGCTCAGTCTCATCAATATGGAAAAGAGATTCGTAGAGCTCGAGATGGCTATTTCAGAGCTTGGCGAAAAGGTAAACGCCGGCAGGATAGATTCGGTCAAGGACCTGAACCAGAGGGTGTCCGACATAGAGGACCTCATAATGGTTGAGCAGGCCGGTATTCTTGAGCTCAAGAGCATGCTGGAAAGGGCAGATTCGAAGTTTTCAAACATAGGCCAGTTCAACGAAAAGCTTGAGGAGAGGGTCTCCGGAATGGTGTCCGAGTCCGAGAGCAGGGTTAAGAACGTGGAGGACGGCCTGAGGACCGTGGAGGAGGCTTTGAAGAATCCTTCCGACCTGACTGAAGAAGCCAAAGAAAGGATTTCGCTTCTGGAGAAGGATGTCGCGCATCTAAAGACGCTTCCCCAGCCCGAAGTCATAAACCCGCTGGAGATGGGGGAGCTCAAGGCCAGGACCCAGAACCTTGGAAAGAAGCTCGCGCAGCTCGAAAGCTCGGTCGGCGGTATGCAGGCTTCGATTGACATAAAGATAAGGAACCTTGTCGAAGAGGGCCTGAAAGGTTCGACCGGCAAGGGCGTGGATTTCGAATTTGTAAAAGCGAAGCTGGACTCGCTGAAAACTGCGGCCGACATACTCGCCGAAAAGATGTCCGCAGTCGACCTCAAGATAGGCGAGATGGATGGAAAGGTGGGCGGTCTCGAAACCAAAGTTAGGGAGAATCCGAGAAAGATGTTCGAGGAGCTGAACGCCGCGAAGAGGGACGTGGAGACAGCCAAGATAAGGATGGAGTCTGTCGAGAGGGTAGTGCGCGAGCTGACGAACAACGTCAACGAGATTGAAAACAGGGCCAAAAAATTCGAGAGCCTGGAGAGCCTCACCAACCTGAAGAAGGAGGTCGACGAAAGGCTGAGGTCTTTCAAGAACACAGAGAACGAGATAGGCAAGCTTTCGAACAGGGTCGAAGTTATGTACGACGACCTCGACAAGAGGATGAGCAACATAAAGGGCTACGACAAGGACATAAAGAGGCTTTCTGAAAGCACAAAGGAATTTGTGAAGGACCTCGAAAGGATAAAGTTCGACATAAAGAACAAGGCGGACAGGCAGGATGTTGAGGGATTGAAGAAGACGAGGCAGAGCAGCGACGAGCTTCCAGAAGGCTTCAAGGTAATGGCGACCGAGATAGGGGCGAGGATGTCGGACATAGAGAAGGCTATTTCCATTTTACAGTCATCGATGAAGGACATGGGGCAGAACGCGGTGAATCCGTACGAGGGCAACATGAAGGAGCTCATGAACAAGCTTATATTTCTTGAGAGCAGGCTGTCCGCAATGGAGTCAATGATGAACAGGCCGCGTCCTATAATACTAGAGTGAAGGTACTTTTCCTGGAACTGGTGTGTGAATGGCAAGGATAATAATAGCCGAAAAGCCGAACGCGTCGACCAAGATAGCGGAGGCGCTGGCCGACGGCGGGCTGAAGAAGAAGGGGCGCGGAGGCGCGTACTGGTACGAGTTCGAGCGCGGCGGGGAGAAGGTTATGATAGTCCCGGCTGTCGGGCACATATTCGCGCTCGACACTGTGAAAGGAAAGGCCGGATGGGGCTATCCTACTTTCCAGACAAGGTGGATTCCCAGCTTCGAGAAGAAGGGTGCGGAGTTCTCGAAAAAATACTACAATAACATCGAAAGCCTGGCGGCTGCGCACGGAGATTCGGAAATCATTGTGGCAACAGACTACGACACCGAGGGCTCTGTCATAGGCTACAATATTGTAAAGTTTCTGTTCAACCGCGACAACGCGCGCAGGATGAGGTTCTCCACGCTTACAAAGGACGAGCTTATCGACTCTTATGAAAACAGGTCCGACAGAATGGACATGGGCCAGGTGGAGTCCGGTCTTACCAGGCACTATCTGGATTTTTACTGGGGAATAAACATGACCCGCGCCCTCACGCTCGCGATAAAGAGTTCTGATTATAAGGGTTTCACACTTCTGTCAACCGGCCGCGTGCAGGGGCCCACGCTGTCAATGCTTCTTAAAAAGGAGAGGCTGATACGCGAGTTCGTTCCAAAGCCCTTCTGGAAAATATCCGCGGACTTGGACATAGGCGGAGAAGTTTTCGAGGCGGATTACGAGAAGGACAAGCTGTGGGACAAGCCGGAGGCCGAACAAGTCAAAGACTCGTGTTCAGGAAAGGCGAAGGTTTCGAATGTGGAGAAAAAAGAGCACGTGCAAAAGCCGCCCGTTCCGTTCAACACAACAGATTTGCAGTCCGAAGCTTACTCGCACTTCAAGTACTCGCCCAAGCAGTGCCTGAGCATTGTGGAGAGCCTGTACCAGTCGGGTGCTGTTTCATATCCGAGGACTTCGTCGCAGAAGCTTCCTCCCAGCATAGACTATAGGAAGATACTGGCTGCCATATCCAAACTGAAAGGCTACGGCTCCGCTGCAAAGTCTGTCCTTAACTCTAAACTGGTTCCGAACGAGGGAGAGAAGAAGGATCCCGCGCATCCGGCAATATACCCGACATTCGAGCCGCCCGTTATTTCAAACCTTACCGCGCAGCAGAGGAACATGTACGACTTGATAGTGCGCAGGTTTTTGGCAGTGTTCTCGGACAGCGCAGTCAGGGAGAGCACGGACGTGTCCCTGGACATAGGCGGGAACAGGTTCAGCCTTTCCGGCACTGTTACGGCCAAGCCAGGATGGACTGCCGTTTACGGAAAATACTCCCGTCTTGAGGAGAGGCAGCTGCCCGCAGTCAGGAAAGGGGACGAGCTGGGCGTGAAGGAGGTCAGGCTGGAGGAGAAGAAGACGCAGCCCCCAGGCCGCTTCAGCCAGGGCTCGATACTGAAGGAGATGGAAAAGGCCGGGCTTGGAACGAAAGCTACAAGGGCGGAGATACTTCAGACTTTGTACGACCGAAAATACATAGAGGGGAGGAGCATAAAGGTGACAAAGCTGGGCGAGACTGTCGCGTCCGTGCTGGAGGAGTTCTGCCCTGAGATACTCAGCGAGGATATGACAAAGAGGTTCGAGGAGGAAATGGAGCTTGTGTACGACTCCAAGAAGGAGAGGGAGCAGGTGCTTGAGGAGGCGAAAGAGGTGCTTACAAAGGTCCTTTCCGGGTTCAAGCTGAAGGAGAGGGAGATAGGCGGGAAGCTTTTGGACGGTCTTACAGAATCGAGGAAGGACGAGTACAGCATGGGCAAGTGCCCGGAGTGCGGAAAGGAGCTTAGGCTGATAGTGTCGAAGGCCACGAAGAAGAGGTTTGTGGGCTGCAGCGGCTATCCGGACTGCAGAAATTCCTTCCCGATACCGCAGAAGGGGATGCTGTTAAAATTACCTTCCCCGTGCAAGGACTGCGGCATGCAGGTTGTCGAGATCAGGCGGAAGGGAAGGAGGCCTTACAGGATGTGCATAAACCACAAGTGCAAAAGCAAGGAAAGCTGGAAATGAAAGCTTATTAGTCCTGCTGATAAAATTCTTAATATGGCAAAGAAGAATTCGGTGGGCAGGCAGCTGACCATGGGGCTTTTGCCTTTGTTCATAATAACTGTGTGCCTGGTGTTTTCCTTCATGTTCACTGTCATAATGACGCCGCTGGCTGCGCTTGCTGACGACATCAAGATGATATTCGTGATGATGCTGGTTCTGAGCACGACTGTGGCTTCTGCTGTGTCGATAATATTCTACGTGTTCTTTTTCAAAAAGTAGGCTGAGCTATCATTTGGAATATTTAAGTCTTGGCTAGTATCAAAATATAAGGACAGCGCCCGTCGGAAAAACCAACGGGGCGCCCGAGACCGAAGTCTCTATGTCTAAGAAAAACTTCGGGTTCTTGGAATTTAAAGGCGTCGGTCTAGCCTACTGCCCAAGAAGTAGCGTTGTCCTTAAACAAATAAAAGTTGAAAAAATGGCATGGCATATTGGAGTATTTGCGACTGGCATCTTCGGTGTCATAGTCGCTATGCTACTCTTGGGTACCTTGTCAGCCCCGATAGTTCCAGAAACTTCTAACAGTCTTACGACTGGGGGAATAGTTCTCGGATTTATCGTGGCGATAGGCGCCATTCTAACAAAGTTTAGATAAAAAAGAGCTTTGGTAAAGTTTTTGAGAGGAATAGTTTGGTAATTCTTTATTCTTTTCCAATGATCAAAAACATATCAGTATTTTCAATTAATTAAATTGCATATCCGTCACATATTATTATTTCTTTGTCGAAAAAATGACAAGGTAGTTCATCATATTGTCCAACCATAACTAGAAATTTATCCTAATGTTATTAAAAAATTATTATGAATAACCCAGAATTAAAGGAACTAATTCTTAGATGGTATAAAAATTCTAGTAAAGATGAGATATTGATTAACGATTCGTTTGATAAATTCATCTGTCTCTGGATAGGATTCAACGCGTGGGGAAGATACAAAACAGATAACAATAATAATGATAGACAAATGATCAATTCACTCAAGTCCTATGATAATCTTATCGAAGCATTCAGTGAAG
>CAYRDB010000019.1:0-255 GCA_964423085.1 uncultured archaeon | reverse complement strand
TTACAACAACATTAAATGAATTTAGCGGCGTTGAAATTCCTACACATAAACAAAATCCTAAATACGTTTCCTTTAATAATGATGACGAATTTGGAAATATACTCGAATGCATATACATAATTAGATGTAACTTGTTCCATGGTCGGAAAGATCCATCCTTCCTAGAAGAGCAGAGATTGGTTGTATGGGCAACCTATGTGCTTAGACACATATTCGAAAAATTAATGAGCAGAGAAGATTTTATGTAAAATATCA
>CAYRDB010000018.1:0-8026 GCA_964423085.1 uncultured archaeon | reverse complement strand
TGATAATGGTGCTGGGCGCAGGCAAGCCATACAGGATGGCCATAAAGCCTATTGCGGTTTTCTCAACAGCGTTCCTGTCACTCGGTCTTCAGCCCGCTTTGGTGGTGGCCGGGACAGATTTATTAATAAACCTCACGCATAAGATTAGATTCAGCAGGAAGCGCAAAAAAAGCCGAGGTCGCATAATCTGGTAGTGCACTGGTCTCGAAAGCCAGCGTCCTCTGGACTTCTGGGTTCAAATCCCAGCCTCGGCGCTAATTGGAGCTCATCTTTTAGAAAACCATTCCGCGAACTTGGTGGCGAACGAGTCAATCTTCCTCCTCTTCCTCCATTCGTGGTATTCCTCATATCCCATTTCCGCGAGTATCTTTCCGCATCCGTCTGGTATGAAAACTTGCGACAGCTCGGACCAGTGAAAGTCCTTAACCTCCCCTTTCTTGTCATCAGACAGAATTCCAGGAACATTTGATTCGAAATACACAGGCTCAGAAATGCTCCCGTCCATGTACGCAAGGCAGTTCCTGAACTCGCACGTCCTATGCTTACCTTCCACCAGTTTCAGTATCCCGTCTACGCCTATGGTCTGGAGCGCAAAGTTCACGAAAGCTTTTGGAAATCCGTTTATGGAATGCACGTAGAATCCAGAGTCAACAGCAATGCAGGGTTTGTTCAGCTTTTTGTAGGCGAACATCACCTTCTCTCTGGCAATCTCCCTAAGGTCGTCGCTCCTGGGCTCTGGTAGGTCTATTGGAAAATGTACAACCTCAACCCCATATTCCTTCATAGAATCCTTGAGGACATTGTACTTTCCCGAGTTATTGGTCGCGAAATGGACTTGCATAATTTGTAGATAATTGCCCAACTATAAATCTTGGGATGTCTGCTGTATTTAGGAGATTTGAAGTTTCCTTTCGCAGTGCTGGGCGTGGTTTTCCTGTCATCAGTCCTTCTTGTAAGGCTACTCCGCGTACGCTGAAAGGCAGATATATAAGGCTGTTATTCCACTATTAGTTTTATAGAGCCCGGAAGGGCTTGAAAATACTAAAGGGTAGAAGTGGACGGAGATCACGGACTATTTCTTACTCTTAGCAACGGAGGTATTAAGAATGTACGATAGAAGAGGAGGCCGAGGCGGCTTTGGTGGAGGTTTCTCAAGAAGGCCCCGTTTCGGGGGAAGAGACTACGACGTCCCTAAGCCGATAAAGGTAGGAGAGGAATACGACATAGAGATAAACGAAGTCGGATCCAAGGGCGATGGAATAGCTAGGATCAAGAACTTTGTCGTGTTCATAACTGACTCGAAGAAGGGTGAGAAGGTCAGAATAAAGATAACAGACGTCAGGGACAGGTTTGCGCTGGCTGAGAAAGTAGGCGAGCCGACAGGTGAAGTAGCGTCTGAATCAAGCGAATCATCTGAAGCTACCGAAACTCCTGTCGAATCTGAAGAGGTTGCCGAAGAGACAGCAGATGAATCTGAAGAAAACGGTGAAGAAAATGGAGATATTGAAGAAGCTCAAGAATAAACTCAAACTATAAGCAGGACCTGATTTGACCCTTTTTTTCTTTAGATTTTTACTCATCTTTAATTTTCTATAAAACCATTGTTGTATTATGGCACTTGACGAAAGGGGCGCTGTAATAAACAGGGCGCGCATATCCTATTTTTACAACTACGGCATGATAGTCCTGGTATCGGTTCTTTTCATAATATCATGGTCCTCGCTCGACCTCACTTTCAGCTTCGCTCCTCAGACATTGGATGCGCTTTGGAAGTCGATGGTCGTGCTCGGATTCGTCGGCCTGCTGGCCTTCCTTATAGAGGAGCCTACCATAGACAGGCATTTCAGGTACTATATGATAACCAACAGCGACGTGATATCAGTCGCTGGCATAATCAGAAAGAGCAAGCTGACAATACCTCACCAGAGCATATCCAATGTCACCTTCTACAAGGGCATAATGGGCAGGATATTCAATTTCGGAGACGTCGATGTTGTCGGATTCGGAAAGAAAATAACCATGAAGAGCGTGCCGCAGCCAGAAGTTGTGTACAGAATGATAAACAACAAGATATCGATGATGCGCGGCTCGAAGCACGCGGTTGTTGTCGAAGAAAAGAAAACAAAACCTAGGAAGAAGAAGGCCGAGAAGGACTGGAAGGATAAGAAAAGGGAGATGGAAGAGGACTCGGACAATCCGATAGTCAGGATATTCAGGCGAAACAAGGAAGGCGACGAGGAGTCAAAAGAGTTATAACGATAAGGTTGGATTAACATTTATGCCGATAAACGCTAGTCCTGAGTTTTTTGTCGCCGAGCGCAGGTATTCCGAGGCGAGAACCAAAAAGGAAAAGATGGCTGCGCTAAACGAGATGATACGCAAGGCGCCGAAGCACAAGTCGAGCGAGAAGCTTCTTAGGGATTTGAAAAAAAGGCTGAAGAAGCTAAAGGAGGAGATGTCCAAGGAGGAGTCGGTCTCTTCCAAAAGCAAGCCGAAATACGTGATAAGAAAGGAGGGATCCGCGCAAGTCTGCGTAGTGGGACCTACCAACAGCGGAAAGAGCGCGCTCCTCAAGGTTCTGACTGGTGCAAAGGTAGATGTTGCCGAATATCCCTTTACAACCCAGTTCCCCGCAGTAGGAATGATGGACTATACTGGCGTTGGCATACAGATGGTGGAGATACCGTCCACTTTCACTCCGGACGTAATATCGCTGATAAGGAGCTGCGACCTGGCTCTCATAGTCTTGGACGGCACCGGCGATTTGGACGAGCAGCTGGATGAGATAGTGGAAATTTTCGATGCGAACAGTCTGGACGACAAGAAGATACTCATAGCGACGTCCAAATCCGATTTGAAGAAAGTGGAGACCATATTGCATTTCTCTGCGAAAACAGGCGAAGGGATAGACCGGCTGAAAAGGGAGATATGGTCCAGGCTGGGACTGATAAGGGTCTATACGCAGTCTGTTAACGGGCAGAAAGCGGGCAAGCCCCTCACGCTAAAACCGGGCTCCACTGTTAAGGATGCGACAAAGCAGGTTCACAAGGACATGCTCAAGAATTTCAAGTTCGCCAGGATTTTCAACACCACAAAGTACAGCGGCAGGAAGGTTGGGCTGGAGTATGTGCTGTCAGATCTTGATGTGGTTGAAATACATTCGGGATAGTCCATGCCTAGGATATACGCTTCTGTTTACGGATGTCCGACCAACATAGCGGACTGCGAGCTGTCTTTGGGAATTCTGAAAGAAGCTGGATTTGAAATTGTAAGCTCCCCGGAAGAATCAGACTTGAACATAATTTTCACATGCATTGTGAAAACTCCGACAGAGCAGAGGATGATTAGGAAAATACAGGAGCTGTCAGGTAGTGGAAAGCCTCTGGTGGTTGCCGGCTGCATGGCCAAGACATCGCAGAGGACAATAGAAAGGATGTGTCCTAACGCGTCGATTCTCGGACCCAATTCTATATCGCACGTCGCTGAAGTGACAAGAGCCGCGCTTGAAGGTAAGAAGGTAATTTTTGTCAGGGACGACGATGAAAAGAAGTCAGGCGAGAGGGTGCGTTCTAAGAAGCTGTTGGGAATAGTTCCAATATCGAGTGGGTGCCTGTCGAACTGCGCGTACTGCGCAGTGAAGTTCGCGCGCGGGAAGCTGAGAAGCTATCCGGCAGATGCTATAGTGGAAGATGCGCGCAGGCTGGTTGGGAGCGGTTGCAGGGAGATATGGCTGACAAGCCAGGACAACGGATGCTATGGGGTTGACACAGGCTCGAGCCTTCCGGAACTGGTTGAAAAAGTGTGCTCTGTCGACGGCAAATTCAAAATAAGAATCGGAATGATGAACCCCACTTATTTGAAAGGAAAAACTATGGAAAAACTGGTCGATGCCTACAAGAACGAAAAGGTTTCCAAGTTCATCCACATACCGGTGCAGAGCGGTAGCGACAAAGTGCTGAAAGACATGAAGCGGGGCTATTCGGTGGCGGATTTCGAGAATATTGTGGAAAGATTCAGGAAGGAGATTCCGGAAATTTTCATAAGCACTGATGTGATTGTAGGATTTCCCGGCGAGACTGATGAGGACTTCCAGATGACAGTGGATTTGCTTAAAAAAACGAAGCCGGACAAGGTCAACATATCAAAGTTCGGCTCAAGGCCGGGCACAGAAGCGTCGAAGATGGAGCAGCTGCCGACGAAAGTCGTGAACGAGAGGAGCAGAATATTGCACAAGATGATGGAGAAAAAGTAATACTATTTCTTCTTCTTGCTCTTTAGTATCGAAAGAACGTCCTGCGGGTCGGCCCTTCCGCGCACGCGGCTCATTGCTATCCCGTATATCCTTTCGCTGGGCGTGTCCGGGCTGTCCTCCACGAGCTTCGATATTATAGCCTTTAGGTCTTTGCTGTCCAGTATAGTAAGGTTGAGCTTCTTTACAGAGTCCGACATAGGCTCGTCCGGATACTTTGAAAAGTTCTCCAAAAGCTCTGGAACGGCTTCCTTCACTATCGCCTTCTTTGACAGCTCGCAGAAAATCGCCATAAAATGCTTCTCCTCTATTTTTGTCACATCTACCTTCCTTCTTCTCATCTCCTTCATGGTTGAAGTGAAAACGCTGGCTACAACTGTCGCATTGAGCCTGGGGTATTTTTTCATAACATTCTCGAAAATCGGCATATAGTCCGATCCGAGTATCTGTATAGCCAGATCGTCCGACAGCTTCATCTTTTTCTTGAACCTGTCCAGTTTGTTGGTCCAAGGTTCGGGCAGCTCGTCCTTCAGTTTTTTAATCCAGACTTTATCCACATGTATAGGCAGAACGTCTGTCTCCGGATACATTCTTGCGGAACCTGGCAGCGGCCTCGAAAACGTCGTGCTTCCGTCTGGCTTTGCCGACCTCGTCTCGTGAACGACTTTTCCGAGCGATAACTGCCTTTCTACCTCCTTTTCAACAACCTTTGATATAAGCCCAAGGTCCTGGACTCCCTTTATTTCCACCCTGGCGCCGTTCTTTACGCTAACGTTTACGTCCTGCCTTATGCTGCCTATTCCGTGCTTAACCTTGCCCGTGCTTCTGCAGATTATTCCTATCATGAAAGCTATCTCCTGGACCTCCTTGGGCGTGCAGTTGTCAAGCACCCCAGTGGTTATCTCAACGAGCGGCACCCCAAGCCTGCTTAGCCTGAACGTGGCCTTTCCGTTTTCCTCGCCCACGATCGCAGAAGCGTCTTCCTCCAGGCACACCTGAGGTATCTCGACTTTTCTGCTCCCGTGCTTCAGGTAGCCGTTCATTCCAATCACGGCAGTCCTCTGGAAAGCGCTCGTGTTGCTTCCGTCGGTCACAGTCTTCCTCATCACGTTTATCTCGTTGGGTATTTTGCAATTTAGCAAAAGCGCTATCTCTAAAGCTATTTTCAGAGCCTCTGCGTTAAGGTCATGCGGCGGCTCTTCGTCCAATTCGACAAGGCACGATTCCCCGGAAGACAGCTGGTATCCGAAGCTTCTGTTTCTGAGAGCCTCGAACTGAGTCGCCACGTCAGTCTCGCCAAGCTCGCTCGCGACAGGATGCTGCGTCCTGGAAACTTCCGCTCCCGATTCCTTGGCGTCCATTTCAGTCGAACATTTGCAGAAAAGCTTGTGCTTCGTGTCTATCTGCTGGTGTATCTCCAGCCCGGCTTTAAGCTTCAGCTTTTTGTAGTCAACTGTCTCGCTCATAACAGAAACTCCTCCGGTCCGCTGCGCTCGGAAATCTCGCCGGCAACATTTTTCATCATCATGTCCCTTACCTTGTTGAGGTTGTTCGTGTGGCCCAGCACCCACATCAGCTTGACAAGAGCTGTCTCGGGCGTCCAGTCGCATCCGTGCCCTATCACACCGGCGTCTTTCATTATCCTTCCTGCCTTGTACACATTCAGATTCAGCCTCCCGTAAATCGTCTGCGGAGCAATCACCACCGGTATTCCTCGCTCTATCAGGGAACTGACAGCAGGCATAATGCTAGATGAGAACTTGCTGTTGTCTGGGTTGGTCGGCACATGGCCGAGTCCGGTTCCCGCAATCACGAGCCCGTCGTACGAGCCTGCTACAAACTCTACCATTTTGGAGTCCATGCCGGGGTATGTGTATAGAAGGCACACCCGCTGGTTTATTTTGTCGTCCAGCTCCAGCTTACCCTCGCCGCGCCCCTTGTAGTCAGTTCTCATAATATCCATTTTCCTGCTTCCGTACCACACCTTTCCGAAAGGAGATGCGTTTATGCTGCGGAAGGTGTCCCTCCTGCTAGTGTGCATCTTCCTGACCTTGGTTCCCTGATGGAGGTAGCAGTAGTCGTCGTTCATGCTCGCGTGCATGCACACGCCGACCTCGGCTATGTCCGAGGAAGCTGCGACAGAACTGCATACAAAGTTCATGGCATTGTCGCTGCTCCCCCTGTCCGAGCTGCGCTGGGATCCCACAAGTACGACCGGGACTGTCGGGTTCTGCACCATGAAGCTTAGTGCCGCAGAAGTGAAATGCATGGTGTCTGTGCCGTGCATGAGCACAACCCCGTCCGCCTTGGATTTTATCTCCTTCACCACGTCCTTTGCTATGATTTTCCAATGCTCTGCTGTCATGTCCTCGGAGAAAAGGTCGAAAAGCTTGCTTCCCTTTATGTTGGCTATCTCCTTGATTTCCGGAAAGCTCAGAACCAGGTCGTCGGGCGAGAACGATGGAAAAACCGCGCCTGTCGAATATTCTATCCTGCTTCCTATTGTGCCACCGCATCCGAGAACGCTTATTGTTGGCTTTGTCGGGTCTTTTGCACTCGAAGATTTGGCGTGCTTGAACGCTATCTTCCTGCTCCCTTTCACTTTTGAGATTCTCGCGCCAGCGCTGCATTCGATTCCTATATTGTATCCGTTGTCCAGCTTCAGAACAATTACATTTTCGTTGCCGGCTCCCGTTCTGGGCATGAGCAGGCCCTCGTAGGAATCCTTACCTACGGTCAGCCGAATCCTGCTGCCCACAGAAACGCCCTTTTCCTTGAGTATTTTCTCTATGCTCTCAGAATACAACCAATCACTAGAATAGAATTGGGAAACTGGAATTTTAAATCAGACCTATCAAGTGATGGGTGGTGTTACTCTGAAATAATAACAAAATCTGTTCAGCATCCGTTGTGGTTGGAAAACGGCAGCCTAGCGTCGGTTGTCACGTTCAGGCCGAGCCTGCTCAGCGGAATCTCGTCGCCGCTGTCCATCATGTGGGTGGTGTGCATCTCGCATCCCGACAGCTCCTTAAGGGCTTCCATGCACTTTGTGGCGTTCTTGTCTGAAACCGCGCTTGACGCCAGTGCGTCCAGCGTCTCCTTCACGTCCAGAGAAGTGCTGCTCATTCCCATTACCGATTTCAGCTTCCTTAGGCTCTCTATGACACCCCTTGATATGACGTCTACGCTGTCATCTACGCCAGCGATTTCTTTTGCCGCGTTCAGAAGCATCGCAGACTCGGCGTGCATGAGGTCAGAGTTCTTTCCCGTGACAATAACTCCGCCTGAAATCTGCAAAGCGGATCCGCAGAACACGCCTCGGTACCCTTTTCTGGATCTGGCTTCTTCAGCGGCCTTTCTGGCGGGCATTACAACCTTCCTGTCCTCTGGTTTCAAGCCGGATTTTTCCAGTATTTTTTCAATCCTTTCGATGGTCTCAATTGTGGTCTCGCCCTCTACAAACTCTCTGTGATACCTGAAATAACGCCTTATTATCTCCTCCCTGCTGGCATCTTCAACCACATCATTGTCAACAATACCATCCTTGGCCATGTTTACTCCCATGTCGGTGGGCGACTTGTACTGCGCCATAGGGTCGTCCTTTCCGACCATCTCGTCTATCATCTTTTTCATTATCGAAAAGTTCTCCACATCCCTGTTGTAGTTCACAGCTTCCACACCGTATTCCTTTTTGTGGAACGAATCCAACATGTTGTAATCGCCTATGTCGGCTGTCGCAGCCTCGTATGCCACATTCACAGGATGCTCCAGCGGAAG
>CAYRDB010000017.1:0-8447 GCA_964423085.1 uncultured archaeon | reverse complement strand
TTCATCCTTTCAAGGACTCCGCCAGCCGTGTCGCCGGATATTCCAAGATTGTAAACAATGTCGCCGGAATCCGCCGAGTCCAAGAATCGCCTCAGCCTCTGTACCCAGCCACCTTCGCTGTCCCACGCGCCGTAGGCTATGCTGTCGCCGAATACGATAAAAGTTGACATAAGAATTATATCTTGCTTCTAATATTAAATTCCGAGCCCATACTTGTATAATGGAGTCATGCGGCAGTGTTGTAAAGGAACTGGAAGGGCTGAAAGATAAAAAGACAGCCGAAATACTGCAGCGCTTCTTCAAAACAGGCAAAGGCGAGTACGGCGAGGGCGACGTGTTCCTGGGGATAAGGGTGCCGGTCCAGAGGCAGGTCGCGAAGAGACATGCAAGTCTGCGGATGACAGACATACAGAAGCTTCTGGAAAGCAGGGTTCACGAGCACAGGATGATGGCGCTGCTCATACTTTTGGAGAAATACAAATCCGAGGACAAATCCAGGGGCGCCATTTTCCGTTTCTACCTGAATAATGCGAAGCGCGTGAACAACTGGGATTTGGTGGACCTGTCCTGCCCGGGAATAGTCGGAGATTATCTGTCCGACAAGCCGAGAAAAGTGCTTTACAAACTGGCCAGTTCGGCCAACCTTTGGGAGAGGAGGATTTCAATCGTGTCCACGTACGCTTTCATACGCAAGGGTGATTACAAGGACACGCTGAATATTTCGGAGATGCTTCTGGGCGACGGGCACGGTCTCATACACAAGGCCGTTGGATGGATGCTCAGGGAGGTCGGAAAGAAGGACGCAAAGGTTCTAAAGGCATTCCTGGACAGGAACTGCAGGAAGATGCCCAGAACCATGCTCAGGTACGCCATAGAGAGGCTGCCTGAATCTGAAAGGAAGCGCTACCTACGCGGAACAGCTTAAATCTTTTAGTTCTATATTCTTTTCATGCAGGACACTGAAAAAAAAGCGGATTGCTGCCCGGAGTGCAACAGCAGGAACATAATACAGGACTCCGACACCAAGGAGATAGTTTGCGGCGACTGCGGCCTGGTGGTTGAGAATACAAGCCTGGACTTGGGCTACGAACGCAGGGCTTACGACCAAAAGCAGAGATCGGAAAGGGCCAGAGCCAGCGGTTCTACAACACTTCTTACGCACGATGGAGGAATAGGTGGCACCAAGATAGGGAAGCACAAATATGACAACACTGACAGGTATGGCAGGAGGATAGATCCTAAGGACGCCGCTGTGATGCGCAGGCTCAGGAAGGTCGACTACAGGTCCAGGTTTCCCACTTCGCGTGAGAAGAACCTTTCGAAAGCGCTTTCATACCTAAGCATGTATTTTTCAGGATTGAACCTCAACGACAGCAAGCTGATGGAGAACGCTTCTCTAATATACAGGAATGCAATGAATGCGAAAATGGTAAAGGGGAGGAGCATAGTCGACATGGTCGGGGCGTGCGTTTACCTTGCAATCAGGCAGGACGGCAGGTGCCTGAGAAGCCTGAATGAAGTATCTGCTCTCGCAGAGCGCAACAGGTGGTCTACCAAGAAAAGCATATCCAAGGCATACAGGTTCATCGATAAGGAGTTTGGATGCGCCGTCGGCCAGCCCGATGACATGCTGTACCTTAACAGGATAATCGGACTAATGCGCCTTGACGGGGAGGATATGAGAACTGCGTATGAACTCATGAAAAAGGTCAAGGATGCCAGAATAGACCACGGCAAGAATCCGTTCGCAATGGCCGCGGCCGTTCTTTACCAGGCATGCAAGATGATGGGAAAGAACGTGACGCAGAAGAAGATAGCCGACGCGGCAGGCATAACCGAGGTCACGGTGAGGAACAGGTACAAGGACATTGTGCGGGGCGTCGACCTCGATGAAGTGTATCTAGACTAGATGGTATATTCTCTAAACCAGAACCCTGTTTCTGTACATGCCCAAAGGGTTTGAAAAAGACTTTGCCATGTCCAGAACCATGACGCCGTATTCCGTTATGTTGATGTTCGAAAGCCCACTAGACAGGCAAGCGTATCCTTTTTTCTCCAGCCAGATCGCGGCCCTGTACGAGTTTTCTCCGACAACCTGAGCGTTGCTCGATATCGACGCAAGGACTTTTAGCATGCAAGGAAGTTTGAGTATTTCCTGGGCGTCCTCCTTGAGCTTCCTGTACATTCCTTCAAAGCATCCGTTCATAAGCGCACCTGATTGCAATTTGGGAACGAAAGGATTTAACGGTTGCTTACGCCCACTATTGCGTAGAGCAACTTCAGGTCATCATATATCTCGAAAATTTTTGGCGTTTTTCCAGAATCCCCGTATTTTCTTTCAAAACATTCAAACGTCCTCCTGTGGAGGAGCTCCTTGATGAAGTCTTCGTATATCGACAGTGTGTCCCTTATCTCATTTTTGTAGCATTCGGTGATTAGTTCTACCGCCTTTTTTCCGAGCATTGTCGTGGACAGGTACCCATCCTTCAATATATTTTCGCGGATTGCAGGATCAGGTTCTTTGTTGTATTTCGTCCAGTCCGGCTTCACCAACGAGTGATTCATTAAAATGTTCATGTGATGCGAATAATCTTTTTCAGTTAGACCGAAAATTCTCGAAATTTCCGAATGGTTCATCGGCTCCCTTTCATATAATTGCAGGAGCATGTTCAGCCTTATTGGGTTTTCTACTGCCACGAAAATTTCTAGCTTATCCCTTTCTCCGAGCTTGATATCGGGCATAATTTTAAAAGTCATTTGAAAGATAAGTAGGTTTCATTTCGACGCCTTCGGCCGTTGGGAAAGTGGGCTCAGTGGGATTTGAACCCACGACCAACTGATTAAGAGTCAGCTGCTCTGGCCATGCTGAGCTATGAGCCCATGTGAAATGTAATGAATATTCAGTCTTAATATATTAAATCTTTTGTTCAGCTTTGAAACAAGCTAGTTCTTCTTGCCGTCCAGTATCTTCGACACCACTATTATGGCGAGCACTGCGACCACAGATATGATTGTAGCGGTGATCATCTGCGATATCCAAGCATGCTCAAAGCTCAGGAATGACTGTATAGCCTCCTCGTAAGTTTCCAGGAAGGATGATATTGCGTCCCTCCACAGAAGCGCTGCGACAAATGCGAACGCGCCCGTTATGAATGTCTTGAGCTGGCTCTTGAACTCGCGGTGGAACGAGCCAATGCTCTTCCTCAGCCTGGCCTTCCTTATAACATGCTTTAATTTTTTACTAGCCATGCAAAGCATCCCGACAAGTCTTTCAAAGCCGATAGAATCCATCCTATCTCTTTAGCTTGGAGTACATCAGAACATTCGCCGCCACGCCCACGCCGAAAATCAGCGGGGATATGACATAGCTGAAACCGCTGGCCGCGACCGAAGCCGTTTCAGAACCCATCGCAACTATCGCAGCCGAAGTTGCCACAAAAGCGATTGCCCAGAATATCAGGAACACCAAAAGGTTCACTGAGAACATTCTGACTACGCTGCCTTTGGTTATGTTCCAGCTGTATTTGAACGACTGAAGAAGCCCCTTGTTGTCTATAACTGCGCCGAAGAGGGCCATGCTTAGCCTGATCAGCACGTAAGAAAATATCAGAAAAGCGACAGCTGTGTAAGGTATTGCAGTCAGGAGCGCTGTGGTCTCCACTGGTATGAAGAGCGTGGGCACGAACAGAAGGCTCAGCGTGATTATGAGCACGAAATTGATTACGAATATCCCAATTCCCTTCAGGAACTTTCCTGGGGAAGCCTTCAAGGACGCCATGAAGGAGAACTTTTTGCTAGTTGAGTCGTGCGCCATTTTGACCATTAAAACTGCTATCATCATCGAAGCTATCATGATTGCGAACTGGGACAGTGACAGCGCCGCCATCTCATTATCCTGCATTGCATAAAGCGCAGACACGTCCGGGACAAGGAAATACGATGCCACTTGCAGCAGCGCGAAAAGCACAACTGGAACAAACAGCACCGGATTCTTCTTGAAAATGATGAAAGAGTCCTTCACGGTCCTTAGAACTTGTATCTTTTTAGACCTTTTGGCAGCCTTCCTTGAGGGTTTGGCCTTCCTTTTTTTCGACGCCATCAAAAAAGAATTGGTAGTCCGTCCATATAAAAGAATATGATATGGGCCCGGTGAGATTTGAACTCACGGCCTACTGATTATCAGTCAGTTGCAAATTGCCTCTTCCGAGGTTCCAACCAAGCTAAGCTACGGGCCCACGCCTAAACTTTCTTAGAAGTTCTGAATTTATAAACTATCCTCCATAGAATTATTAAGCACGGGCCGATAGATCAGTTGGTAGATCGCTTCCCTCGCACGGAAGAGGCCCCGGGTTCAAATCCCGGTCGGTCCACTTATTCTGGATATTCCATAGCAAATGCCAATGCTTAAAAGCGCCCAGCCTAAATTTTTAATCAGGTCTTTTCATGCAGGCCATAAAAAAGTTCAATAGGAAATACGGAGTCAAAGTTTCGGGAAAGCCTCTGGTAGGTGCCAGCTGCGACAGCGTTCTGCAGATTCTGAGCAAACCAGGCAAGCCTGTTTATGTAGAAGTTTTCGGGCAGACAAGAAGAAACCCTAACATGGTTTCAATGCTCTACGAGGAGCTCCAACACATGGGAGCGAAGAACTGTTTATCTTCAATAGAGGCTCATCTTAGCTATCCGTTCGAATCCATCGAGTGCCCTGATATAAAAATATACGGCCCTCTTCCTAGGTCGTCCGTCAAGGTCGACGACATCAAGAAAGAGCTAGACGACCTGTGCAAAGTGTACAGTGTAAAGAAGATAGAAGCTCATTTAGGATTGTCGTACGCCAGATAGTCTTTTGCTAATGTTTCAAATCCGAGCGAAACGATAGTAGAATCGGGTGCCAGCATTGATAATAGCAGCGACCAGCGACGTCCATTCGCCAAGGTATTTTGAATTTTTTCTCGATTCAATCAACAACCTTGAAAGCATGGAGAAGAGGCCGGACATGATGCTGATAGCTGGCGACATGGTTCACAGGGGCGAGATAGACGAGTACGAGCGCGTCTACAACGCCATGTTCGGCAGCACGACCGGCCCTATAGTTGCGTGCTTCGGCAACAACGAGTTCTCGGAGAAGAGGGACGAGGTAAGAAGCAGGTTCAAGAACATCCAGTTCTTGGACGACCAGAGCGTGCACATACCCGTCAGGTTGCCGGGTTCCATGCGCGAGACTGTGGTCGGAATAGTCGGGACAACAGGAAGCCTGGAGACTCCGACGCCGTGGCAGAAGGCGAATGTTCCCAACATAGAAGGGATATACCAGAACAGGGTGTCCCTGGTCGAACGGCATCTAGGCCACCTGCGCGCGGACATACGAATACTTCTAATGCACTACGCGCCCACGTACAAGACGCTGGACGGCGAGAACCCGAGATTTTTCGGCAGCCTCGGATGGAACGTGTATGAAAACGTCATAGTAAGGCAGAAGCCGGACATTGTGATACACGGCCACTCCCACCGAGGGTCGAAGATGGCATGGGTGGACAGCGTTCCGGTCTTCAATGTCGCAATGCCGCTCAACAGGAAGATAGTGATAATAGACACCGACAAGCTGAAGGCGGGCCTTGAAAAGTTCGTCTAGCACGTGACAGTCGCATAGGCTATGTTGACAAGCCCTCTGGCTTCAACTGTGTGAGTTCCGCTGCTAACCGAGCCTGAATGGCATGTCGTGGATTCTCCCGAGGCAAGCGCGTTGCCAGTGCATAGGAAAAGGTCGTCCCTTGTGCCGTCCACGTAGAACACCACATAAGACGCCATGTCTACTGTGGGACCAGCGTTTACAAGATTGACAGTTATCACTCCGCCGGAGCATGAAGCGCTCGATATTGCCACGGTGTGGGGTGCGCCAATCGTTGTGGTTGTTGTTGTCGTGCTGCTAGTCGTGGTGGTTGTTGTAGGCGCAAGTGTCGTCGTGGTTGTAGTGGTGGTCGTCGGGCATAGGGTTGCGTTCTCCACCATTGTGACTCCGTCGGGGCAGACGAAAAGCGTGGTAGCTCCCGGCAAGGCGAATCCGTCGCCGGGTATCCATCCTGCCAAATAAGCGCCTCCTGCTATTGCGGCTGCTGCTATAATCGCTATTATCGCAATGTTCCTTGTGCTCGAGAAGAACTTTTTCAATCCGTCCAAGTCGATGCCGGGAGACAGATTCCTCTTCTTCTCCACTTTTACAAACTTGAATCCCGCCTTTTCCAGTTTCTCCTTCCTGCTGTCGCCGTTTTCGTCAGGCGCATCGGGCACAATGTCCTTGTAGTCCGACTTTTCCTTCGATACTTTCTCAAGCATCTTTTCCATTCGGTCGAGCCGCTTGTCTATGGCTTTGTCCTTGGCGGTGTTTCTCGCCTGCTCCCTCTTCTTGGACTGCGCCTCCCTTATTACTTTGTCCCAGTCTATTTCTGCCATCAACAATCATCTGCGAATTCTATAATCATTCTTGGGAGTTGTTAAATAAAAATGTTAATCTTGGCTAATCCAATCTCGTAAAGTTTATATAACGAATAAATCAATACCGCGCAGCTCGCGCTATGCAACAATTTTAGCCTGGAAAAGTTTTCCAGGCAGAAATAATGACAAAATAAAACGAAAGAATATCAATTTTAGCCGTTAAAGCAATCGCATCCTAGAACTTTTTGTGTTTAGGATAGCAATCCCTGCAATATACAGGTCTTCCCTCAGTAGGCTTGAATGGAACTTCGCATTCTTTTCCGCAGTCAGCGCAAGTCGCCTTGTGCATCTCGCGAGGACCGTCAAAATTCCTTCTGAAGCCGCCTCGGTTTTCTCCGAAAGCCATTGTCTTTTTTCACCCTTGTTTGTATTCCTAGTATACAAGATTTACTCGTTTAGTAATCCCTTGCATGCTGTAAACTCTTTTAGAACAGGCAAGTATATAAATTGCTTGGTCTAGAACCTTTTTCTTCCCATTTTTCTACCCGAAGGCCTGCCGCGGCCCGAGGTTCCGGACCTTCCGAATCCGGAGCGGCCGGATCTGCCGAATCCCGAGCGGTTGAACCCTCGCCCGAAGCCCCTTCCTCCGAAGCCTCCCCTGGAATTCCTATGGAAAGGCAGCTTCTCGAACTCGGGCGTCGGGACCTTTTCCACATTGTACGAGAATGTGTTCAGTATCTTGCCGAAAGGCATGTGATCATCCCTTGATATCAAGGATATAGCCTTGCCGGACTTGCCCGCCCTTGCTGTCCTTCCTATCCTGTTCGCATAGTCCTCAGCGTCCTTAGGGATGCTGTAGTTGAACACGTGGGAAACGTCCTTTATATCCAGTCCCCTGGCGGCCACGTTTGTAGCGACCAGGCACTTTATTTCTCCCTTGTGGAATCGCTCGACCGTCCTCTCTCGGCCGGACTGGGTCAGTCCTCCGTGCAGGTATTCCGCATTCACACCCTGTTCCTTCAAGTTCCTGGTCACGTCGTTAGCCTCGTATCTTGTGTTGCAGAACACGATGAAAAGATCCGGCTTTTCC
The DNA here is from genome assembly GCA_964423085.1 of uncultured archaeon. Lineage (GTDB taxonomy): Archaea > Aenigmatarchaeota > Aenigmatarchaeia > CG10238-14 > SCSR01 > JAUWZS01. The sequence continues at coordinate 928 of CAYRDB010000017.1, read as the reverse complement.
TCGTTAAGTATGTGAACTAGAAGCGAGAACTTTTGCGTCCTGTCAACGTCGTAATAAAACTGCTTCAGTACGTCCTCCCTGACCTTTGTTGAAGTCTTTATCCTCTTCGCCTCGTTCGTGAAGCTTTCCGCCATTCCCATGAGGTTGTCTGGCATGGTTGCGCTGAAAAGAAGCGTCTGCCTCTCGCTGGGTATCTGGCGCTCTATCATCTGTATGTCCTCGATGAAGCCCATGCTTATCATTTTGTCGGCCTCGTCGAGAACGAAAAACTTGATGTTCCCCGTCTCGAAATTGCCCCTTTCCAGGTGGTCCATAACCCTTCCAGGAGTGCCCACGACTATGTCAGCGTCCTGAAGAGCGTCTACCTGCGGCATTATCGACACTCCGCCGTAAATCGCCGCTATTCTCAACCCCTTCATTCCAGAAAGGTCCTTCAGGTCGCCCGCTATCTGGCTCGCCAGCTCTCTGGTAGGCGCCAGTATGAGGGCCTGTATACCTTTCTCCCTCTCGGCCTTCTCTATTATAGGTATTCCGAACGCCGCGGTCTTTCCGGACCCGGTTTCGGACTGCGCTATTATGTCCCTGCCTTCTTTTACAGCAGGTATAGCCTCAACCTGTATCTTTGTTGGTTCCTTGAAGCCAAGCTTCTTTATAGAGCCCAACACGCTCTTTTCTATTTTCAAGTCTTCGAAATTCATTTTTCATTCCTCACTATGTTTAGAGAAGTCACAAAAGCAATAGAATTAGTACGTCCGATATTCTCGGCCACTCGCAGCCTTTTTGGCTGTCGAAACCGACTAACGCTATTTGTCACCAATTTGTACTTCCTTTTTCTTTATCATAGAATCGTTTAGTATTTAAACCTTTCACAGGACGCGGCCGCTTCCCGCTATCCTCGGAAGTATGTCGGTCTGCGACGCGACCACGA
>CAYRDB010000016.1:8239-9672 GCA_964423085.1 uncultured archaeon | reverse complement strand
CCGCATCGCTGGACGTGCATGAAAACGTTTTTCCAATCGTGGTCAGGACGCTGAAATATTGCACATTATAAATGAACTGCCGTTTTTTTAACCTCTTGGAACTTAATTCTAACTATGATTCCGATAGCCAGGCCGGTCATAACAGACGACGAAATAGCCAGGGTGGAGGATGTGCTGAGGTCGGGCAGGCTTGTGTCAGGGCCTGTTGTAAAGGAGTTCGAGGACGATTTCGCCAGGTACTGCAGGACCGATCATGCGGTCGCAGTTTCCAACGGCACTGCCGCGCTCGAGCTTGCTGTGAATGCCTGCGGAATTGACGGCGAGGTTATAACCACCCCGTTCTCGTTTGTGTCGAGCTCGAACTGCATACTTTTGGCAGGCGCGAAGCCTGTTTTCGCTGACATAGACCCGGACACTTTCAACATAAGCCCGGACTCGATTCTTGAAAGAATTACGGAGAGGACGAAGGCTGTTCTGGCAGTCCACCTCTACGGGCAGCCGTGCGACATGGGCGCCATCATGGACATATGCGAGGACAGGGGGCTCGTTCTTATAGAGGACTGCGCGCAGGCTGCCGGCGCCGAATATTCCGGAAAAAAGGTGGGCAGCTTCGGGCATGTCGGATGCTTCAGCTTCTACGCCACCAAGAACATGACCACGGGAGAGGGGGGAATGGTGACCACGAACGACAGCTCGCTCGCCAGGAAAATAAAGGAACTCTCCGACGTGGGCCAGAGCCGCAAGTATTTCCACACGTCAATAGGTTACAATCTCAGGATGACCGAGGTCGAGGCTGCGATAGGAATAAGTCAGCTGAAGCGGCTGGACGGACTTGACGAGTCCAGGATAAGGAACGCCGAGATTATAACAAAAGGCATATGGGGCATGGAGGGGATAACAGCTCCCAAGGTTGATTCTAAATCAAAGCACGTCTTCCACCAGTATGTGATAAAGAGCGAGAGGAGGGACGAGCTGCAGAAATACCTGTTCAGGAACGGGATTGAGACAGCTGTCCACTATCCGATGCCTATAACGAAGCAGCCGGTTTACGAGAACCTCGGCTACGGCAGCGTCGCTGTGCCCAACGCCGATCAGGCGTCGAAAAAAGTGCTCTCCCTTCCTGTGCATCCGTCGCTGAGGAAGGATGAACTGGAGAAGATAGTGGAGAAGGTTAAAAGCTTTTCAGTGTGATATAATCTTTGTGATGACATGGATACCATGATACACCCTACAGCAGTGGTGCCTTCGGACTGTACCATAGGCAAGGGCAGCAAGATATGGCATTTCGTGCAGGTCAGGGAGGGCGCTGTGCTTGGCGAGAACTGCAGCGTGGGCAAGTCCTCGTACATAGACAAGAACGTGAAAATAGGAAGCAATGTCAGGATACAGAACATGGTGTCGGTCTACCAGGGCGTGACCATAGAGGACGACGC
>CAYRDB010000016.1:0-8139 GCA_964423085.1 uncultured archaeon | reverse complement strand
CACGGAGTCATCTTGCAGTATAGCGTGGCCCCGCTTATGGACGTGCCGAACTTGGCCGCCTGTATTATTGCGTTCTGCTCGGCGTGGATGGTGCGCACGCAGTGCTCGGACACGTTACCTTGTTCGTCAAAAACTTTCCTCATGTCGTGCCCGGCTTCGTCGCAGTGCGGCTGGCCCACAGGCGAACCCACATAGCCTGTGCAAAGTATGCGCTTGTCTCTTACTATCACACAGCCCGCCTTTCCGCGGTCGCATGTTGCCCTCTTCGAAACCGATTCGCAGAGGTCCAGAAAATACCTGTCCCAGCTAGGCCTTGCCATGAAAACCAACTGATAATTAATTGGAAGCCTTGTTTTAATCGTTTTCCTCTTCTGTCTCAGGCTTCTCCTCTAGCTTCTTGTTGAGCATCCTCTGTATATCCTCGGTGCTCTGACCGAAGTAGCTCTCGAACCCGCTCGTCACAGTTATGAGCTTTGTTCGCCCGAACTTTTCGGTCTTAACCAGACCCTTTCCCTCCAGGTCCTGTATGTAGCCGTACACCTTGTTGCCCTGGTATTTCACAAGCAGCGACTGCTTTATGGGCTGCCTGGCCGCTATTATCGCGAGCGTCCTCAGCATTCCGTCCGAAAGATCCGAGAACGGAGCCAGCTTCGCGACCTCCTCCCTGTACTCGGGCTTCACCCTTATCTCAAATCCCTCGGGAGTCTCCTCTATCACTATCCCCCTGTTGTCCGCATCCAAGTCCTTCTTAAAAGAGTCCAGCATTGCTTTGACGTTCTCCGGGTCTTCGTTCACTATTGCTGCGAGCCTGTCCGCTGTGAGCGGTGAGTCTGACACAAACATCGCTGCTTCCAAAAGGGCCCTCTTGTTCATCAAATCGCCGATAACATAATTTGGCGTTTGATTAGAATAAGGTTTCGCAGTGACCTCTATTTTTATTTTACAGAACCGAATTAATTTAATATGGACAAGAGCGTGAAGGAGTGGCTTGAAAGGAAAAAGCAGGAGATTGGCGACTCGCCTTCTGTGGGTCAGGATTATTCTTCGCAGAAGCGTGCGGATCCGGAACCTTTGAAAGCGCCGGAGCACAAGCCGTACGCTCTTTCAACTCCTCCTGAGCGCAAGCCTGCTTTCAAACCGATTCCGCCTGTCGCAAATACGGCGCCCGAAAAAATCAGCGATTCCACAGGTTCGGTGTCCGAAATTGTCAGCGAGCCTGTGCACGAGTCGTCCCCTGAAGCCGAGACTCCGGTTTCAAACTATCAAGATTTTAACGAAGACATCCCGTCCAAGCCTGAAGAAAACTGGAACTCGAGTTATGACGTGAAGGAGAAGATATCCAGGCTGATGGAGAACAAACCGGAAAAACCAAAAAAGCAGATGCGCGTTCATTTCCCAGTTTTTCCAAAACCAAGCATGCCGAAAGGCAAGACGATAATCAGCAGGAGAAGGGCTATGATAATACTGTTTTCTAGCATGGCGGGCGCAATGGCCGGCCTCGCAGTGGTGTTCCTAATACTGTAGGGCGGAAGATGCGGCCCCGTTTCCGGAGCCATGTTCCCTCCCTATCTAAAAATGTTCGTCCAGGCCACGCTGTCGTCTAGGATTGTCGTCAGTTTTTCTGAAATCGTTGGTTGTCGTTCTGCCCCATGGGCAGTAGCTGCAATGGGTGTCAAAGAAGTCGTGGTAGCAAAGTTTGTCAATGTGGTCGTAACAGCCCTTATGGCGCCCGCTAAAATGGAAGTGTTGGCGGATTCCTCAAGGGACAGGACTTGCATACTAACCCTTTTGTCAGGTCTGATATAAAGCGATTTATCTTCTGCAAAATATTGTTTGGCCATACAGAACGGATTTAAACGGATTCGTCTGCCTTTTCCTCAAGCTTCCTCTTCCTTATCAGTATGTCCTTGAAGAACTCGAGCTGCTCGGTGCTGATCTTGTCGCTCTTCTCCAGGTGCAGGATCGGGATGAAGCTGTCAACCACCTTCTCTCTCTTCCACTCGCCCACCAGGTCGCTGAAGCTGAGCTTGTCCTTGTCCACGTCCTTTATCCTGTCCTCTATCTGCGACATCACCTTCTCTATCCTCTTGGTGATGTCCTCCTCCGCCCTGAGCTCCTCCCTGAGCCTCGTCCTTATTCTGTATTTCCGCTCGACCTTCCTCTCCCTAACGTCCAGTGCCTTTTTCAGCGCTGTGACAAGCTCGTCTAGCGTGACCTGCCTTTTAGGCATCCTCTTCATTGGAAGTCCTAGCTTCACCAGGCTCGGGTCTATTCCAAGCTCCTCTATGGGCTTCTCCTCAGCCAGCACCTCCTCGACCGCTGACTTTTCGTCGAACAGCGAAAGGTAGTCCGACTTTAGCCTTAGTAGGATTGCTGCTACAAAAACTATCTTCGCCGGTATGCGAAAGTCCAGCTGCTCGGCAGAGCGTATGAAGTTCATGAAGCCTTCTGTCAGCTTTACAATGTCCACATCCCACGGGTCTATCTGCTCCAGGCTCACTATCTGGTAGAGTATCTCCTCCCAGCTCTCCTTTTCCAGAACCATTTTCAGAAGGTCGTTCTCTTCTGTCATATCAACCCTTGGGCAGCTCCACTCCCAGTATCTTGGACTCGCCCCTTTCCATTGTTATTCCGTAGACGCGGTCTCCGTACTTTATTGTCTGGTCGTTGTGGGTTATCATTATCATCTGCTCGTCGGACGCCAGCGACTTTATGAGCTCGGCTATCTTTTTGCTGTTCTCCTTGTCCAGTGCGGCGTCAACCTCGTCGAGTATGTAGAACGGCGCGGGCTTGTAGTTCTGTATTGCGAATATGAACGCCAGAGCAGTAAGCGTCTTCTCCCCGCCCGACATCGAGTCTATGCTTATCGTCTTCTTGCCCTTGGGGTTCGCCTGTATGAGCAGCCCGCTGTCCAGGTCGGACGCGTCCTCGAGCTCGAGCGTTGCGGTTCCGGGCGTCATCATGCTGAATATCCTCCCGAAATGCTGGGCAACCACCTTCAGGCAGTTGTAGAAAACCTCCAGCCTCTTGGTCTCTATCTCCTCTATCATCTTCAGCACAGCGTTTTTCTCCCCGAGTATGGTCTCGTATTTTTTCTTGTACTCGTCGAACTGGGATCGGAAGTTTTCGTACTCCTCGATCGCCTTCAGGTTCACCAGGCCTATCGCCTGTATCTCGTCGTTCGCCTGCTTCAGGAACTTTGTGAGCGCTGGCACACTGTCGTCTATGTATTCCATCTCGCCGTACTGGCTCACCTCGACCTTCGCTGTCTTCAGGTCGGCCTCCATCTTTGCCTTTTCTATGTTCAGCCTGTTTATCTCGGTCTGCAGCCCGACCTTCCTTCCGTAGTAAGCCTTCCTCTTCTCCCTGAGCTCGTCCATCTCCCTCTCCGAACTCACCTTGAGCTTCTCCATGCTCACGCTCTCCTTCATGCCGTCCGACTTTGCCAGCTTCTTCAGCTCGTTCTCAAGGTCGGACAGCTCGCCCTGCAGCACGTCGAGCTCGTCCTGCAGCCTCCTCCTTTCGGCCACATACTTGTCTATGTCGTTCGATGACGGCTGCGGCCTGAACTGCTGGCGGTTCAGATGCCCGCCTATCATCGCTCCGGAGTGCTCCATTAGGTCGCCTTCGAGCGTGACCATCCTTGCGCTTCCTATGCCCAGAGCGCGCGCGGTTTCTATGCTTTCGACAACCAGCGTTCTTCCGAGGACGAATTCAATCGCCGCCATGTAGCGCGTGTCGTACCTGACCAGGCGGGATGCGATGCCGTGCACCCCTCCCATTCCAAGCATCTTGGTGTTCTTGAAAATCTCCGGCTTTATCTTGTTCAGCGGCAGGAACGTGGCCCTTCCTATCCTCTCCCTCTTCAAAAATCCTATGCAGTAGCTAGCAACCTCGTCGTTGTCCACTATTATGTCGTTCATGTGCCTGCCGGCTGCAACCTCCACAGCTGTCGCGTACTTTCCCTCCACCTTCACCAGGCTCTTGACTGTGCCGTGCACGCCGCGTATGTTCAAATCCAGTATGGCCTTGACCGGCCTCGGAACGTCTCCGGACATCTCCACCTTCGAGTCCTCTATTGCCTCCAGGCGATCTGTTATGGCGGTTATCCTCTCTATCTCCCTCGAGTGCGAGTCCATCTGGTTCCTTACAATCATCATCCTTGCGCGCATTTCCGAGACCTTCTTCTCCTCTCCGACCCTCTTCGACATGTCCAGAAGCTTGCTGGCCACGTCGCGCATGTTCTCGTCCCTCTGGTCTATGTCCGCCTCCAGCTTTGCAATCTTGTCGTCCAGCTCCTCGTTCTGCGCCTGCTTCTTCTCTATCTCCAAATCTATTTTCTTCATCTCGGCTTCGGACGTCTCCACCCTCTTGTGGGCCAGCGACGCCCTGAGTAGCTCGAGCCTTTTCTGCAGCGACTGGTAGCGTATTGCTGCGTTGCGCTCGTTCTCCAGTCTCTTGAACCTCTCGAATCTTTCGTTGATAAGTATCTCCGCCTCCCTAAGCCTCTGGTCCACCTTTTCCAAATCCTTCAGCGCCTTGTCTTTCTTCTCGTTGTAGTCCGCTATCCCGGATATCTCGTCTATCATCCCCCTCCTCTCCTTGGGGTTCATCTCGATTATCTGGGTTATGTCGCCTTGCATCACTATGTTGTGGCCGTCCGGATAGATTCTAGCTCCAGACAGCATCTCCAAAACCTTCTGCCTTGTCGCGGTCCGTCCGTTTATCTTGTACACGGACACTCCGGACTTGTTGACCTTCCTTGTTATCGAGATTTCGCTGTCGTCGAACCCGAATGGGTTGCCCTCGTTTGAAAGGTACAAGCTGACAATCGCCTGCTTCGCCTCGGCCTTGCCGTCCCCTCCGTGGAAAATCAGCTCGTGCAGCCTTCCGGCCCTCATGCTCTTCGCGCTGGTCCTGCCTAGCACAAAGCATACCGCATCTATTATATTAGACTTTCCGACCCCGTTCGGGCCGCAGAACACGTTGAACCCTTTCATGAGAGGCACGCTCACGCGCCTGTTGAAGCTCTTGAATCCCTGCATTGTGATGCGGGTTATCATTGTCTTTGGTTTTTCGCTCATATGCACCGGCCGGTCAATATACAATATATTATCGTCTTGCCTTTTATTAGAGATTCACGCTTGGACGAACCGCTTAAATCTTTCACCTGCGTTCTCAGATTATGGACATTGAGGAGATTCTGCTCAGGCGGGAGGAGCTTCCGATAGGCGGGTCTGTGGAGTTTTCTTGTCCTGCGTGCAATGTGCCCATCCACCCCTCGCTAAACGATATGCCGAATCATCTTAGGGCTGACCAGAAGCTCGCATACAGCGTCATGAACGAAGCTATAGATTGGTACAAGGAAGACATGAAGAGGTATGCTGATCTGACTGGGAAAGACAGGAGCATTCTGAAAAAGATGCCGTCCAAGAGGAGAGTTTGGTTCGACGGCTCGAAACTGGGCAGCTACGATGTTGGGATAGACCACACAGACAGCATGGTGCTGAGCCTTAGCCTGGATTCGGACACCCGAATTCATACAAACGAAAAGATGCTGAACATGTCTATGACGAGCTATCATGTAAAGTTCGGATGGGAAAAGTTCAAAGAGTACAGCCTGAACGGAAAGGTTGCGGAAATAAGGGGTCACTTTTATTGTGACGCGTTCCAGTGGCTGCAGAAAAACGTTTACACAATACCGCAGGCGATATTTCTTCGCGACTGGGCCATACTTTACGAGAACGAGCTGCTGAAAGAGATGGACAAGATAGGCATGCTGTCTGTTGCGACCGTCTGATCACAGAGGAACCGAAGTGGGCAAAATGATAATAGTTTTCGCTTCCATTCTATAGAGATAGTCTGATAGTCGGGTTGATAGTGTTGTTCAGGATTCCCATAAGCGTGTTCGCGAGCTGCGTGGGCTATTGCCAGTACCAGATAGTGAACCGCTTCCATCTCGGGTTGGAGCCGGGGGTCACAAAGGCCCAGCGCATAGGAGCGAAGGTGCACAAAGCTCTAGAAGAGGCCGACCTTCTTGTGGAGAGGGAGGAAGTAACGGAGGACGACCTTCTGGACAAGAACTTCGACCTTGACTTTCCGAGGGAGAGCGTGCGCGTTCTCATAGACCGCTTCAACAAGGAGCGCTTCCTGTACTCGGGCCGCATAGACAAGGTGGTCAGGAAGGGCGGAGACATTTTCGTGATAGACGACAAGACCACCGAGAAGACGAGGGAGATGTTCCCGGACAGGCTGGCCCAGCTTTCATGCTACTGCGAGGGGTTCGCATCCAGGTTCTCCGAGACAATCGCGTTCGACCGCATATTCTTCGCGGTTGTGCAGAGGGACAGGAAGGGCGAGGTGCTGGCAGAGGAGCAGCGCGAGTACGACAGTTCTATGAGGGACGAGCTTGAGAAGAGCTTCCATGTGTTCGAGTCTGTGCTCAACAAGACCGCGGAGCCCTGCCATCACAACAATCCGAACAAGTGCCGCGCATGCTCGTTCGACTGCATGTGGAGGATTGGCGAGATGTCAGACTCGCTTTAGGGATTTGTAGCTTCCTTCTGATATTCTGACCATGCTCTTGAACAGGTTTCCGTAATGCTCCTTCATGTGAACCATGTTGTGCCTCGACACGGGCTCTGTGTTTTTCGGCGCGCATTTTTCGCAGTACCATCCGGGGACTGCAGTATTGTCCGAGTAAAAGTTCACATTCTCCTTTATGCTCTCGCACTCAGGGCACCAACTGACTATTCCCAGATTGGCCTTTATGTCGTTCGAAAATTTCCAGTCAGACAATTTCTCTCCTTCGAGCCCTCTTCCATAATTTAGCTGCACGCTGTTCTTTATTGCCTTGGCTGCGTTCAGCGTCCTTATGCCGTACGCCTCTGTTCCTTCGGGCAGCTTGCCGGTCTCTGAGACCTGCCTGAAAAGCTCTTCTATTTTTTCCTTGAGTTCCTTTTCCATTCTGAAAATTAAGAAACTCAAAGATTTAAACCATTGAGCCGCTCCAGAATCGCAGGCAGCTCGCCTATGCCCTTTATAGAATTCTTGGCAGTCCTGCCGTCTTTCGACCAGTTCCCGTACTCCGCGTGCACTGCCGACATGCCCATCTCCTCTGCCGGCAGTATGTCCCTTTCTATCGAGTCCCCTACCATCACAACTTCCTCCGGCTTCAGTCCTATTCCCTTCAGCGCCTTCGTGAACGGCAGCTTCTCGGATTTTAAAACTCCGGTGTCCTCCAATGCTATCACAAAGTCGAAATAGTCTTGCAGTCCCGACTCGTACAGCCTGGTCCACGCCTGGAACCCCGGAGCGTCCGTGACTATGGCGAGCCGGTATTTTTTCGAAAGCGCTGCCAGCACTCTCCTCGTGTTCGGGTACGGCTTGAGCGACTCCTTCTTCGCCCTCCTGTAAGCCACCACGCCTGCGGCCAGCTTTTTTATCTCGACCTTCCCCTCGGTCTTTTTCAGAAAGTTGTCCAGCAGCCTCTGGTCCTCTATCCCGTGCTCCCTGAACATGTCCTTCATCACAGTCCACGCCCCGGCTTCGTCTAACTCTAGGCCTGCCTTTATCATCGCCCTTATCGCCGCCCTGCACGCCTTTTTTTTCATGGCCATAAAGTCTATGAGCGTGTTGTCCAGGTCGAAGAATACTGCTTTTATCATGATTATTTTTCTGCATTCTTCTTGATTAATGTTTCGCGCCCTTTGGAAATTTTTAAATGGGTCCAATCACAAATTAATCCCATGAAAAAGCTTTCAAAGAACGCCAAGCTGTTCAACAAAGTGTACATACTCGGCGCTTGCATCGCTGTCGCCGCTTCCCTGCTGGTTCTTTATCAGGCGGGTGCTTTCAGCGGTATTTCAGGCAGCTTTGCGTGCGCGGGCGAGGGCGAGACTGTCAACCGAGACCCGAGCATGGGCCCCACTGACAAAGTGTGCTGCCCCGGGCTCGACGAATACGAGATCAGCGTCTCGTACAGCGTGTGCGTGCCAGAGTCCGCTGAAAGGTGCGTCGACATGTGCGGCGACGGAGAGTGCCAGGAGATAACGTGCATGGGAATAGGGTGCCCTTGTGCAGAGTCTGCTGAGACGTGCCCCGCGGACTGCGAATGAGATTGGATTTTTTTTATTTTTT
>CAYRDB010000015.1:0-13224 GCA_964423085.1 uncultured archaeon | reverse complement strand
TAGTACCCGCGTACAACGAGGAGGATTGCATAGAATCCACGGTGTCGGATCTTTCCAAAGAGTTTCCCGACGCGGAAATAATAGTCGTGTGCAACGGCTGCACCGACAGCACGTTCGATGTTTGCTCCAATATTAATGTCCCTAACTTGAAGGTGTTGGAGTTCAAGGAAGCAATAGGAAAGGGCGGAGCGGTGATAGAAGGGTTCAGGGTAGCGAAAGGCGACTATGTTGGGTTCGTGGATTCGGACGGCTCGTTCAGCCCATCCAGCGTGAAAAAAGTGGTCGAAGAGTTGGACGAGTATGATTCTGCTATAGCGTCAAAATGGAAGGGTATGCATGCTTCTGATGTCAGCAGCGGGGCGTTCAGGAAAGTAGGCAGCAGGGTGTGGAACTTTTTGGCAAGGAAGCTCGCCGGTCTAGATTTTGAAGACACGCAGGCGGGCCTGAAATTCTTCAGAAAAGCGGTGGTGGAAGAGGTGCTGAAGAAGCCTTTCGTGTGCAAAGGATTCGATTTTGATGTAGAACTGCTGTACAGGGTTTCAAAGGCGGGTTATAGAACAAAGGAAGTATATGTCCCTGTGATATACAACAGGCGGAGCTCATTTGGAATTGGCGATTCTCCTAAGATGTTTGCAAACATGCTTAAATTCTACTTTTCTAAAGACCGCTAACGAAATCAGTGTGAAAATACCAGCAGCGGTCAGCGCGTAGCTTGCATAATCTACATCCGTATATCCGTAGTATAGCCTCACATTCTCCTGTTTCGGGAAAATCATCATGAACGAAGGCGATGTCAGATAGACTTTGTCCGCGCCCTCGACCTGCCAATTGGGAAAATATGACATTTTCACAACAATAGGCTGGCCTATGCAGTCCGTGTCTATTGATATCTCGCTGTTTGAAATTCGCTCGCTGCGCACATTGCAATTTGCGTTTAGAGGCACCTTTTCAACATCGTCCAGAGAATCTATCTTTTTTGCAGATATTTCCGGAAGCTTGTCACCTTCGTCGACGAAAATTATAGGCACGTCGATCACACTCTCGTTCTTGAACCATTCCAATGAAAGCTCTTTCCAGTCACTTCCTTTCTTTTCGAAGATCATTGGCATGTATTCAGGAACCTCGACATAGTTCTGATTTCCGACTTTGTATACCGAAAGCGGTCCGAATTCCTCAAGCAACGGCCATTCAGTCTGCTCTTCAATCGCCACTTTCAGCTTTTCAGAAGTCGCCACAATATACCTTATGTTGAACATCTCCAAGTGTCTCTCTGCCATTGTTATGTTGAAGCTTCCGCATCTCATGTTTGGTATGGGGCAGGTCGATGTCTGCGATATCTCAGCCTGAATGACAAAAACATAAGGCGCAGAAAGCGCGGATTCAATGTTCAAACCTTCTAGAGTTGGCTTTCCTGAGAACAGAGGGGTGTTTTCGAGCGTCCTAGGGGTCCCGTACATGTCATGAGAGCTGGAATATTCATGCACTACCCTTCCATCGGGCAGGGAAGAAAGGTAGAACATCATGCTTTCTAACTCGCTCCAATGAGGCTTGCTCTGGAACCCTTCGTAGTTCCATTTTATCCAAAAGTCTATGTAGCTGACGTTGCTGCTCACCCAGAAAATCACTATTAGAGAAATCGCCAGCACAGCTATCCAGCTAAACCTGAAGCTTTTTAGGACGTTTGCCAGGAAGCACGAAGCTATGAACATCGGAAACAGCTGGAGCATAGGTACGAACCTTATGTCCGTAAGTCCGGCTACCGGTCCAAACATGTAGAGAATCAACGATGTCAGCATCGCAAAAAGCAGATATGCGGTCACGTTGTCCCTCTTTCGCAACCCTTCGTATGCGCCAGCCGCTGCCAGCAGGACGAACGGCAGAATGATTGCTGGGAGAACATCTAGAATGCTGCCCAGACTCCAGACATAGTGGTATGCTGTTGCGTATTGCATCTTAGCCAGAAGAGGGACTGCCCAGAATGCTGTAAGAAGGAAAGCCAGACCGTAAACCTTTATGAAATGGGGAATCCTGCCTAAAAGCTCTTTCCTATCTTTTACGATTATGAAGAACAATGACGAAGCCACTGCGAATATTGCAGTGTATATGTGGCAGAGAAGAGCAAGCGAAAAAATCACGGAGGCGCAGACAATCATTCCAATGCTTCTTGATTTGAAGCTTCTGTGCAAAGCACCCATGAACAGGACAGTGAAAGCAAGGCTGAGGCTGTATGAAAACTCTCCTGCCAGGGTGGATGGTATGTTCCCTCCCCACATTGAATTGGCTTCCATGAAGAGGAATGGAAGGGTCAGAAGAGCTGCAAGTATGGGCGCTGGAAACTTTTGACCCATCATTTTCATCGAGATGAATGCAGCCACTGGAAGAAGAAAAGTTCCCAGAACGCTAACTATCTTGAAAGAAACGAAAAGCGGGAACACCGCGCTCAGAACCTCCATTATCAGGAACGGCAGGACGAAGTAGAACTGGAATATAGGAAACCCGGCGTACCAGTCCGGTGACCATCCGGAAAGCCTGCCGCTTTTGATCAGCTCGCTGTCCAAGTACCAAAGAGAGTAGTTGTGAGATCCTGTATCCCCTCCTGATGTGACAGTGTCGAGCAGTATCAGTCCTGGATTAAAATAGCTAGCAAGGAACGCAAATATAATTGCGAATACCGCCAGGTTGGAAATCTTATGGGCATGGTTTGAAAGGAATTTCATCAATTCAGACACCGACCGACCACTTATAATATTATCCAAGAAGCAATAATTAAATATGAGAATCCGTTCGTCGGCATGCATATGCCTGTCACTAGTGCTAGCATCCATACTGATTTCATCTCCGGCTAGCGCTTTTCTCCACGATTCCCTTGTTGTATACCTGCCGTTTGACGAGGGGAGTGGAACAGTGGCCAAAGACTACAGCGGGAATAACAACAACGGAGCGATAACTGGAGCCACGTGGACAACTGGAAAATACGGCAGCGCGCTCAACTTTCCAGGCACTTCATATGTGAATCTAGACACTCTCGAAGTAGACACGTCCGCAGGCGGGCATAACACTGTGGAGTTCTGGATGTACTGGACTGGGGCAAATGGGGTAATGCCGTTCGGATGGCAGAGCACTTACGACCTTTATTTTGCCGGAGGATGCTTTGGGTTCAACACAGGGCAGAGCAACGTATTGGGGTTCTCTTCGTCTGGCCTGGCAAACAGATGGGTACATGTAGTGGCTGACTTCTACAACGGAGTTCCTAATGTAAATGACAATGCGATATACATAGACGGAGTTAAGCAGACTCTGGGAAATTGCCTGGGCACTACTAGCGCCAGCAAAAGCGCAACAGCATCGGCGAGGGTGAGCGGCTGGAGGTATTCAAATAACTATTATTTCAGGGGCATGATAGACGAGTTTCGAATATACGATCGCTCCCTTAGCGATCAGGAGATAATAAACAACTATCAGAAATCCAGGCCAGAAATACTATCGCTTTCTATGTCAGCTAACATAGACCAGGTTTACGTCTCGTGGATTACAGACTATCCGGAAGATGTCAATGTTGAATGCACTCTGAACGGCGCGCAGATGTGCACCCCATTTCCGTATTCAGGCAAGTCCGGCGGCGGCTCTTGTGTGATAGAGAACCCTTCTTACAACATGAACAAAGACCCAAGCGGAGAGCTTAGGACAGTGAAAAACACGCTTGCGTGCAAAGCTTACGACCAGCTGTATTCAGGCGCCTATTCTGAACAAACAAAGGCTTTCTATCCGATATCGTTCCAGGTGAGCATGCCCAATTCAATAAGCTCTACTGTAGGGGACGAAACCAACCTAGCGATTACTATAAAGAATAACGGCACGCTTTCAGACTCCTATAAAATCAAGATAGTTTCTTCCAATCCAGACAGGCTTCTGGTAGAGAACGGCGACCAGACCACATCCATTCTCGGAACAAACTACATACAGCAGATATACTCGAAACTGATTATGCTCACCACCCAGTCTGCAAGCGCCACTGTTCAGGTTTCGTCCGAACTCTCGGAGCTGTACCAGAAGATATCTTTCCAAGGCGCGCTGAGCATGAAAGGCGGAGTTGTAAGCCTGCCCGACTTTGATGTTTTCGGCATGGTTCAAATAATTCTGCTTTCTTCTTTGATTCTAGTAAGCTTTTTATTTTCAAAATCAGGAACTAATAGTTGCTAAGGGCCCATAGTCTATCGGCTAGGACGCCACCCTTACAAGGTGGAGAGTCCGGTTCGACTCCGGGTGGGCCCACCTAACACTAAAGCATGCTATTATTTTTTGAGGGATCCAACTGAACAACCTTGTCAAAACTGATATTTCTATCGGGGTTGTGTTGAGACCCTTTCCCAACGAAGTTGCTATGAAGCTATGTTGGTTTTTTTCAGGTCATCCGACGATGAAGCAGGAAACGGAATCATCCCATATCAGTTTATTCCGATAAACTTGGATGTCCTGGATACTAGATAGACTGGATGCTCCCACAATCCATTAAGAACTAGCTTTTGGCGGTCGCTATGTGCTTGCATGGTCTATCTAAATAATGTTGTGTTCTTAAGTTATAATAATTTTATCTGTTCCAGCAAATAGATTTTAAATAATATAATTCACTTTTAATAGCATCCAATCAATTGTGATAGCATGGAAGACAGGAAGATGGTGAAACGGGCGATATCTTTGATGTTGGACGGGTATGTATGCGATCACTGCCTAGGCCGATCTTTCGCAGAGCTTCTGAGCGGATTCTCTAACGAGGAGCGAGGAATGACTGTTAGAAACTTTGTCGCTTTTTTGGTGGATTCTGGAGAAGAACTTAAGATAGACCATTCGAATTTTCATGGAACAAAAATGCGCAATGCCAAAATTTCCCATTCCGAACCAGGCAAATGTAAGGTGTGCAAGGGTTTTTTTTCTCAGACAATAGGAAAGATAGCTTCTGACATAGTTGAAAAGACCAAGGGGTATGAGTTTGAAACATTCCTTCTTGGAACTGTTCTGTCCTCTGAGCTTTCCAAAGCCGAGGAGAAAGTGTGGGAGAGTGTTGGCATAGAGTTTGTGGAGCCGATAAAGAACGAGATTAATCGAGAAGTGGGAAAGCTTGTGGAAGGCATGTCCGGAAAGCGATTCGACCAGAAAGATCCCGACATTACGATAATAATAGACCTGGAAAAGAACGAGATGAACCTTCAGGTTAAGAGTGTTTACGTTTATGGCAGGTACCAGAAGCTTGCGAGGGGCATACCTCAGACAAAGTGGGTGTGTAGGGAATGTGGAGGCAAGGGTTGCAAAAGATGCGGTGGTGAGGGGAAGATGTACCCCACATCCGTGCAGGAGATAATCGAAAAGCCTATGCTGAAAGCGTTCAAAGCCAAGAAGACAAAGTTCCACGGCTCTGGAAGGGAGGATGTTGATGCAAGGTGCCTAGGAAAAAGGCCGTTCATAATAGAGATGGTTAGGCCAAAAATAAGGGGCGGTATGCCGAAGACGCTCCAGTCTGAAGTCAACAAGTCGTCAAAAGTCAAGGTGTACAACCTCAGAATAGCTTCGAAAGACGACATTGAAACAGTGAAGAGCTCCAGATACGACAAAACCTATGTGGCCAGGGTAAAGTTCGAGAAAAAAGTGGACAAGTCGAAGCTCACTCTGTTGAAAAAGCTGAAGGGCAAGACCATATCACAGAACACGCCGAACAGGGTACTGCATAGAAGAAGCGATCTCAAACGGATGAGAAAAGTGAAGAGCATATCGGCGAAGCTGATGAAGAACGGACAGGTGGAGTTCAAGATAACTGGGGAGGCCGGCCTTTACATAAAGGAGCTCATATCAGGGGACAGCGGAAGGACGCAGCCGAACGTATCCGAAATAATTGGCAACTCTGTGAAAAACATAGAGCTCGACGTGGTTAAAATCTGGGACAGGCGAGGCAATTAATCTTTTTAAGCATGTTTGTAGATGTATTTTATACTGTTATATCAGAATAGTGATAATATGGTGAAAAAGTCCAGGGGATTCAGGCACGATACGAGGAACAAGCTAAGGCAGGACCCTTCGCACAGGCCTACTATCACAAAGTTCCTTAAAAAGTTCAAGAAAGACGACCAGGTTATGATATATCCAGAGCCTTCCAGCCACAAAGGGATGCCGTTTCCAAGGTACATGGGCAAAGTAGGCAAGGTCGTTGGCACCAGAGGAAGGAGCTATATAGTCGAAGTGCCCTTTGGTCGAATCAAAAAGACCATAATTTCTAGGGTCGAGCACTTGAAGAAAATGTAAATTTTTATAGACTGCTGCCGACAAGTCTTTTGACAGCAAGATTTAAGTTAGTAGAATTAATGATTAAAAAGGGGGATTTAAATGAATCTGCTCAAGGAAGAAATAATTACAGACGCCAAGGCGAAGGAGATAATAGAAGGCCTGGGCAGCGAGGATGAGATGAAATACGAGCAGAAGAACGCATATGACAATTTGAAAAAGTTCATTTCTATAGATCCCAAGAAAATAGAGTCTCTTGTGGATGAATTGCAGAAAAACCAAAAGCTTAGGGACAGGCAAGTGATATCGATAGCGAATATACTCCCAGAGGACAACGACGACCTGCGGTTCATACTACAGAAAGAGTACTCCAACTTCACGCAAGATGAAATAACGCTGATTCTCGACTTGGTCAAAAAGGCAAAGTCGCACTAGCGCAGCTGGTGGTAATATGGTTGCCAAAGATGAATATGTAATAGTATTAGATTTTCTGCCCAGGGGGAAGCCGGGCGACAGGAAAGCCGAGCCTATAGTGCAGGCGATAGGGGAGAAATTTTTCAACCTGTTGGAGCTTGTCGTAAACGAAGGCGTTTCCGTAAAAACAAAGGACAAGCTATACATAGGCGAGAACAAGAGGGAGGAAGTAAAATACATACGCTCGAGGATAGACTATGAATCCCTTACAAACTTTTCAAAAGCAGAGCTGGAAAATGTAATAAAGGATCTGGTTGTAGCAGATGAAAGCAGGTTCGTGGATTTTTTCAACAAAGCAGGCCCGATAACAACCAGGCTTCACAGCTTGGAGCTGCTTCCGGGCATAGGAAAGCGCCATATGTGGGAGCTCATCAACAAGAGGAGGTCAAAGCCTTACGAGAGCTTCTCCGATATGAAGGAAAGGGTGCAGATGATACCCGAACCTGTAAAAATGGTGGTAAAAAGAGTGGTGGAAGAGTTGCAGAACAAGGACAGGCACAGGCTGTTCGTTTCTAACAGAATCTAGTCCATCTTTTTTTTCATAGCTATTGCGACCGCTATCCAAAGAAGTCCGCCCATCATGAACAGCATGAATGAGAACGATAACCCAATAAGGTATCCCATATTCACAGGCTCCTCAAGCCGGCCTGCTGTGATAGAGCCCATCAGCATGCAAAGCGATCCGATAATCCAAAAAATAGCCATCTTCCTGTTGTTAGCCATACATAAGAAATCGCAGTCTGGTAATAAAAACTTAGATGGTCTTTGTGAGGCTTGCCACTTCCACTTCACCCACCCCTTCTAGTGATCTTAGAGAGGTTTCCGCTTTTTCCATCTCCCCTTCGGCGTCCTCTATTATTTTTATCACGCTGAGCGAGAAAAGGCCGAATGCCACAGGCTCCCTAGTCATCCTGTCCGGACTTAGAGACTCTTTTATTCTAGCTTCCAAAGCATCCATGTCGACATCAGAATCGCTCGGCATGACCTTGAAAGTCACGATAACTTCAGACATAGAATCACTAAGGCCCCATAAATCCGCACTTGCACTTGTAGCGAACGCCCGCAGCCTTGCATTTCTGGCACCTGACTATGTCCTCTTTCTGGCAGCTGGGGCATTTGAACTTTACAAAGTTGTCACTTACCTGTACGTGCTTGTTGCAGCTTGTGCAGTTCATCATAGCTCACCTATATTGCAAATGTCCTTTAAACAGATTATTTTAATAATATTAATAAGCTTTATACCTATTGTCTCTCAGACAAGGGCTCGTAGTCTAGCTTGGATAGGACAGCAGCTTGCGGACGTTTGGTAAATAGCTGCGAACCTGGGTTCAAATCCCAGCGAGCTCACAACCTACTTTACCTGCACTTTCATAAAATCCTCTGCTACAACGGAGTTTGGAAATATCTTTCTGGCCTTCTCCCCCATTTCGTCTATCTCTTCTTGAGTCGAGTATCGCCTGCTGAGATGTGTCAATATCAACTTCTTAACTCCCGCATCCTTTGCGGCCTTGGCAGCCTGTTTCACATCAGCGTGCGCTTTGCCTTCGTCCTCCTCCATAAAAGTCGCGTCGTGTATTAGAAGGTCGGCGTCTTTTGCAATCTTCACAACATTTTGGCACGGCTTTGTGTCGCCTGTGTACACGACTTTCAGGCCCGGCTTCACGCTAGCCACATCACCTATCTTTATTGTCTTGCCACGGTATGTAGCCTGCCCGTCCTTTTTCAGATCCTTCAGCCACCTGCCCCTTTTTAGGTCCAGCTCCTTCATCTTTTCCACATCAATAGTCCACCTGTCCTTTTCCTTGAACATGTATGCCACGCTGGGGACTGTGTGGAAGACAGGTATCGAATAAATTTCATACTCTTGGCTGTCGTCGACCTTTGTGAGGTCGTTTCCGCCGAAAGGCACATTGACGGATTCCATCGGAAACCTTAGCCCGAAATACCCTAGGTCGATTATGTTGGAAACGAACTTTTCAGCTTCCGGTCCGAATATCTTCAATTCCCTCTTCCTCTTCTCCAGGTTCATTGTCTGTATCATGGGTATGAGCCCAGCGAAATGGTCTGCGTGCCAGTGCGTTATGAATATCTTGTTAACGCTCATGAAGCTTATACCGGAGCGCATGAACTGCTTCTGCGTGCCCTCGCCACAGTCGAAAAGCAGCGTCTCCCTGCTGTCGCTGTAGTAGTCCAGAACTATTGCCGGATGGTTCCTCTTAGTTGTAGGAACTCCCGACACTGTTCCTAGGAAAGTGACCTCTATCATACTCTATCTATCTATAATATGGCTAAAAAAGGTAATCTTTATAACGATTAGAAAATCTCAATGCTCTTATGAACAAGCAGGTGCATGTGAGCATAACCAGCAGTCAGTACGGTGAAATAAAAAAGCTTGTCGAGTCCGGTAAATACAAATCTATTTGCGATTTTGGAAGAGAAGCTGTTAGAAGCATGCTCCTGGAAGAGCTGTGGAACAGAGGGCCAGACAAGCCACTGTCAGAGCGCGCGTATGAAATAATATGCTCGTCTACACATCCGACTTGTCGAAATAGCCGCGTAGAAAGACGCCGAATCCCTTATACTTTCTAGACATTGATGCTATTCGCCCGGTTTCTGAAAGTATTTCGTATCTTTTGGATATTTCATTTGCAACATGGCTTGGTATCCCTTTGTCTTTCAGAATTGACAGCGGCTTTTTCAGGCTGTCGTCAAGCTTGGATTTAGCTGTTCTGAACTTGCGTTCGGTCTCAACCACCCAGAAACCATCCTCTACGAAAGGACCGTTGATTGTTCCTTCACGACCTTTGTATTTTTCAATGAAGCTTTTCGAACCTTTCTGGTCGAATACGCTGGGTCCAATCCTCTTCCTAACAGAGGGCAGCTTGCAGTTTTCCATTTCTATCAAAACAGCGGCCATTTCATTCTCAGCATGCACGCCCGTCCTAAGAACTGAAAAATCGTTTTCCTCAAGTATGCTTGCTAGCCTGTGAGCCAGCCTCCTCAGCTGAGGCCAGAGTATGTCAGGAACCACTTTTGGAGCCCGGAACTTTACAACTATTACTTCGGTGTCCCTCTTCGCCAAAGTTCTTTTCAGCTCTGTCAGAGACATGGGCTTGGATTTTCTATGAAAGAAAAACTTCTCCGAAGGCAATCTGATAAAAGATTTTGCAATGCTTACCATTTTTTGGAAGCTTGAATGGCTTACTGCGGCAGCTGTGTTCCTTTTCTGGTCTGTTGGGTCTACGAGTATGAGCGAATTATCTTTGAATGTTGATTTGAGCGCTTCATAATCTTCCTTTCTATAGGCGCTCTCTATGTCTATTATCTGGCCCGGCGACCACTCTGAAATTGCTTTGAGCGCGTTGACGAATCCGCCGTATTTTATGATCAAAAGTTCGCATACATATCCAGAGAATCCCTCGGTCTTCGCATCTGCGCCGTATATACCGTTAGCACTGCAGAGCTGCTTCATAAGCCTGACATCGTCTGAAAGGCTTTTTGGCAGTTTCTTTTCAATATATCTGACGTGGAAAGGCGTCCTATCCACCGCCGATTTTAGACTTTCGGTGGAGCATATCTCGTAGCACGGAACTATATCCACATCCATTTTTCCAATCTTTCCGCAGACATACGGATGCTCCGCGTATTCGATGAAGTGATTCCCTTTCATTTTCTTGATTACATCCTTTCCTATCCTCAATCCAGCGGATTCCATATCATCCTCTTTAACAGATTCGGGAAAAAGTATGAAAACGTCGAACTCCATCTTTCCCCTTAGCCAGGTGTTTCTAGTCAGGCTGCCTGCCAGTATAGCGTGCGCACCATGCCTTGAAGCTTCCTTGTTTGCAACATCCAGAACTTTGTAGGCCAGCCCTTCCAAGCATGCCTTTTCCTTTGAAGTCGGCACTATTTTCCTCAGCGCTTTCTTTGCTATCCTGTTCGCAGAAGATTCAGCCATAATTAGATTTTGCGGCAGTTTGTATAAAGTATTATGCTTTAAGAGCCTTCATTAATTCATCCTTGCTTATTGACCCTATTTTGATTATCTTCGGAGTATCCGGATTAGAAAGGTCTATTATGGTTGGCTCTATTCCTGCACATTTTCCACCATCCAGAAAAAAGTCCACTTTCGCACCAAGCTGCGATTTGACTTCTTCTATAGTTAGAGGATTTTCATTGCCAGAAATGTTCGCCATAGTCGCTGTAACAGGTCCCGCAACATCTAGGAATTCAAGCGCAAGGTCGTTGTCAGGCACCCTTATTGCAATCTTTTCCAGCCCGCCTGTTAGTTCATTCGGAACCCTTGCCTTCTTCTTCAAAACAATGGACAATGGACCGGGAAAAAACTTTTCAGCCAGCTTTCTGGCAGCAGAATTTACAAACACCAACTCGTCTGCTTTTTCAATGCTGTACACAGCCACTGATATAGGATTTTTCATATCCCTGCGCTTGGCTCCAAAAACTTTCAGAATCGCTATCCTGTTGGCAGCGCCCGCTCCCAATGCATAATATGTGTCTGTCGGATAAGCGACCAATCCACCAGCTTTCACTATCAGCGCAGCTTCCTCTGCTTGTGAGCGTTTTCCCATAATTTCTCTTCGATTCCGCGTTATAAATAACGATTTAGCTACTCCAGAATAGTAAACTTTATATAGTCACCACTGTTCAATAGTGAATACAAAAACACAACCCGACGAGGTGCAAAAAATGGACAACAAAAACGCAAGAGACGAGTTCTATGAGCAACAGCTCTTTGAAGCAAAGAACGCACTGTTTTCAGCGACCAACATAAAGCAGATTAAGTTCCTTCAGAGCAAGATAAAGTACATAGAACAGCGAATGAAAACAAAGATGTGAAAATCAGTCAGTGCTAATTGTTTCCAGGCTCTAAGAGCCTAGGCTATCTTTCTGTATAGTCCCGAGCGGATTCGAACCGCTGTATTCAGCTCCAGAGGCTGACATCCTTGGCCACTAGACGACGGGACTGTTTTAGATAATCAAGAGATTTACAAAATTATATAAGTTTGTATTGGCTATTAAACTCTAAGATTGAGGTGCTGGAAATGCACGGTGAACGAGAAACAGTCGGATGAACGATGCGAATTGCTTTTTCCAGCCAGCGGACCAATCCTATCATCTTTTATTTCAACTAATTTAAAACTAAATAGTCGGAGGTATCTGAAATGAAGATATTGCAACTGCATTCTGATTGGATAGAGTACGAACCTGTAAAGAAGGAAATCAAAGACGCTGAGGACGCGGAGAAGAAAGCGTCCAAACTGGAAGATGTTCTAGTTCTTTTCACGTGCGTAGAGAGCGGAGACACCGAAAAAATAGGAAAGAGCGCAGTGGAAGATACGAAAAAGTTCTTGGACAACTTGAAGGCTAACAGGGTTCTGATATATCCATACGCCCATCTCAGCGGGAATCTGGCTCAGCCAAAAGTCGCGCTTGATGTCATGAAGAGCATGGAGAAACATGCAAAGAGCCTCGGGATAGAGACTTTCAGGGCGCCGTTTGGATGGTGCAAAAGGTTTTCCATATCTGTAAAGGGCCATCCTCTCGCAGAGCAGTCCAGGGAGATATCAGGCGGGTCTGAACCTGCGAAAAAAAGTAGGGTTGTGGTGAAGAAGGAAAGGACTTTGGAGCAGAAGAAAGCTGCTATGTTCAGGCAGGCTAAGATGACAGACGAGAAGCTTTCCGAAAACGACCACCGCGTGATAGGGCAGAAGATGGACTTGTACAGTTTTCACGAGGCTGCCCCGGGAATGCCTTTCTTCCACAACAACGGAATGGTTGTTCTTAACGAGCTCCTCAAGTTCTGGAGGGATGAGCATGACAAAGCAGGATATCAGGAGATAAGGACTCCGATGATACTGAACAAGGAGTTGTGGGAAATAAGCGGGCATTGGGAAAAGTACAGCGAGAACATGTACTTTACAAAGATTGACGACCAGGATTTTGCGGTCAAGCCTATGAACTGCCCTGGCGGCATGCTTGTTTTCAAAACCAAAATAGTTTCATACAGGGACCTTCCTATGAGGGTTGCCGAGCTTGGAACAGTTCACAGACACGAACTGTCGGGTGTTCTTTCAGGACTTTTCAGGGTCAGGGTGTTCACTCAGGACGACGCCCACATCTACATGAGGCCAGACCAGATAAACTCCGAGATAGAAGGAGTTATGGAAATTATAGACAGGATGTACAAGTCTTTCGGTTTGGAGTACAAGATGGAGCTTTCCACAAGGCCAGAAAAGTCAATAGGGACAGACGAGCAGTGGAAGCTTGCGGAAGATGGTTTGAAGAAGGCTCTAGAATCCAGAAAGGCAAAGTACAAGCTCAATCCGGGCGACGGCGCGTTCTATGGCCCAAAGATAGATTTCCACGTCAAGGATTCAATTGGAAGATATTGGCAATGCGGGACTATACAGCTGGACATGACCATGCCAGAGAACTTTGATTTGAACTATGTTGGCGAAG
>CAYRDB010000014.1:0-16717 GCA_964423085.1 uncultured archaeon | reverse complement strand
ACTGCAACAAGCACACCAGCCACAAGGTTGAGCAGGCGAAGGGAAAGGGCAGGAGGACCATGGCGCAGGGCCAGAGGAGGTTCTTGAGGAAGATGAAAGGATACCACTCTTTCCCGAAGGAGAACCCTAAGGGAAGGGAAAAGTCCACAAGGAAGCTGAACCTAAGGTACAAGTGCGAAGTATGCGGCAAGAAGCACATGAAAGGATTGGGTTTCAGAGCCAAAAAATTCGAGCTGACAAAGTGATTTTATGAAAGAAAAAATACCAGAGCCCAGCAGCAAGTTCCTTGAAGTGGAGTGCCCGAAATGCAAGAAAACTTCCATAGTTTTCAACAAGGCCGCCACTAGAGTGAAATGCGATGGCTGCAACGAGGACATAGCGCTGCCAACAGGGGGCATAGCAACCATACTGGGCAAAGTTGTGAAAGAATTGGACTAGTTTTGTATCAGCAGGACTTATTTTGCTAAAGGATTTTTCATACCATAGAGTCTTCTATTCTTATTATCTCGTTTATCTTTGCGGTCCTTTCCCCAGATATCCCCAGCTTGATGTAGTCACATCCCAGTCCGACTGCCAGGTGGCATATCATGGTATCCTCTGTCTCTCCCGAGCGGTGCGACATGACCGTCTTCATCCCGTTCTTCTTCGCCTCCTCGACAAACTTTATAGTGTCCGTTATCGTCCCAACCTGGTTGGGCTTCACTATAACAGCGTTCGCAGACTTGTTTTCCAGCCCCTTTTTCAGCCTGTACAGATTCGTGGTGAACAGGTCGTCCCCGCACACCATCACGCTCCTTCCAGACATTCTGTGAAGAAGAGTGGCGTGGGATACAAAATCCTCCTCCTCGAACGGGTCTTCTATGTAGGATATCGGGAATCTTTTCACCAGGTCCTCCATGAAGTTTAGCTGCTCTGTCCTTATCAGCTTGGCCTGCTTGTACACATATTGAGCTCCGTTCCACATCCTAGATGCGGCAACGTCAAGCCCTATGCTTAGAAGGTTCTGGCTGGCCATTGACGAAAGAAGGCGGAGTATGGTTTCGTGGTTCAGAGATGTGACCCAAGCAGACTCTATGTTCTTTCCGTAAGAGAATGACGTATCCTCTCTGGATAGTTCGCTTCCCATTTTTAGATAGCACTTGGACAGCACGTCCACCGAAGTTGAGAACCTTTTCTGGGTGACCGGCATTAGAAGAAACTCTTGTATGTCGGTCTGGCCGTGCCATCCGCCGACCATGTTGCACAAAGGCATTGGCATATTCGGCCTTTTCTGGCCAGTCTTTTCGTAAACATACTCGAACAAGTCCATGCCTTCGTTAAGCGCGAAAGCTTTGAAAAACGCGGAAGATATTGCGAGCGCCAGATTCCCTCCAATCTCCCTCAGCTTTGGAGTGCTGTCTATTGCCTTTATGGTCAAATCAACGTCTTCTTGAGTCTCGAATCCTTTTGACGTAAAGTGCCTCCTGAAAATTGCGAATTTCCTTATTGCGTCCTCCGCAGGCATGACTTCGGCCTCGTTCGATCCCACACTCGTTCCCATTGGAACAGAACTGGACACCCTTCCGTCCTTTGTCTCTATCTCAATCTCTATAGTGGGTAGCGAGTTTGTGGCGAAAACCTTCCTTATCTTCATACCCCTGATTATCATACAGACCCAATTAGAAATTGGATTTTGCTTAAGAAATCATTTGCCGAAAACAAACTTGAGAAGCTCGCGACCGCTCATTAGCTTTAGAGAGCCTTCCTTGGCAGTTTTTTCGCTGAACGATGAAACATCATCTTTCTTCCTTCCGTAAACAACTACAGGCACGGGGCCTATCACGTGCGACTTTGACTTGCACGACGTGATATGGTCGCATGTCACAACCACAATCCCGTCGAAATTTTTGAACGCGCCCAGCTTTTTGTCTATCGCCTCTATGGCGGCTTTTTTCTTTTCAAAATTCCCGTCGTGCGCCGGCTCGTCCGCGCCCTTCATGTGGGCGTACACAAAATCATACTCTGAAAGTGCCGACTCTATGTTCTCGAAAATAAAGTCCACGGTCTTGTCGCTGTCCATCTCCGGGACTGTGACAGAGCTGAATCCGGAGAGCATGCAAGTCGCCTTCATGACGCCGTTCTCGGATATGCAAACAGCCTTCGTGTTCCATTTCTTGTTGAAGTCGGGCAGCTTAACTATGCGGTTCCCTGCCTCCCTGACAAGTATGTAGTTTGCCGGAGGCAGGCTCTTGGAAATCCTTTCCGCGTTCTTCTCGTGGTATGCTATAACCTTGTGGGATTTGTCTATAAAACTCTGGACAACTGCAGCGGACGCCTCAGCATCAGGGTCTAGCGCAACTATCGGAAGGGCTTTCGAGTCCCCGTACGGATCGTTGCTCGTTATGTTGTCGCTTAGAGGAGCCTTTATTATAAGAACCGCTCTATGACCGTATGTACGCATGAAAACAAAGTCATAGTCTATCTTCACACCCTTGTTCACAGCCCTCGCTATCTCGTCCAGGCAAAAGGAAGATCTGCCTGCTCGGCGGTCAGTTATGTTCATGTCCCTGTCCACTGTGGCAAAGTTGCACCTGACAGCAAGATGCCCGTCTTCGTAGGGTATTCCAGTGCCAACTGCTTCAAGCGGACCCCTTTTTAGATAGTATCTGGAAGGGTCCAAACCGAGAAGTGCTATGTTGGCCACCTGGCTCCATACAACGTTGTTGTAAAGCTTCTTGGCCAGGCTCTCTTTCACAAGGTCAAGCTCCCCGACCGCGCCGTTCGCAACCAGCCAATCCATGTTAGGAGTCTTCGCTTCGGAGAGAGGAGTCTTGCCGTTTACGGGAGTATCAGCCATCCCGTCAACTACTATGAACACAACTTTCTTCCTTCTGGAAGGGCGCACAGTTTTCTTTTGCGCCGCTCTCGCAGCTACCGCCATCTATAATATTTGGTTTTTTTATCGGATAACTCTTTGTGAGAGAATTTGCGTATATATAGAAGAAAATCAGCGGCTACATCCAATTTAGCTCTTCCAGAGTCTTTTGGGCATAGTCCGCAAGTTTCTTTGAAAGGTTTGTCTTTGCTTTTATTAGCTCCATCTTTGCCGCGCTGTTGTTGACATTGGTCTTCTCTATGCTCCAAAGCGTTACGAATGCCGTCTGAAGCTCCATCCAAAACAGAGCTTTGTTCAAGCACTCCTTGACGCCTGAAACAGTGTCAGCATCCATAGCCAGCTTCTTCCACTTGCTGTACTGTTCGGAGCATGTTGAAACCTGGTTTCTTATTGACATTGCTGCACCTCTGTTGTTACTATTGGATAGTTACTAATGTACAGAGGTGGTATATAAACATTACTATACAGTAGTGACAGAATTATTTCAGATCGAAAGAGCTCTCTCCGAGAACGGGTGCCACAGCATCATACCCCTTGCCGCATAGCTCCTGAGCGAACTTTGGAGTGTTGTCGCCGTGTACGCAGAACACTTTCTTAGGGTTGGCCTTCTCTATGAATGATAATATTTCCTTCCTGTCGGCGTGCGCGCTGAACTCCAAACGGTTCACGCCCATCTTAAGCTTGAGCTCCCTCTCCTTCGATTCGCTGTCTTCGAAGACAAACCGTCCTGTATCCATGAGTATTCGTCCAGGCGTATCCTCTACCTGGTAGCCTGTAAGGACCAGATTGTTCCTGTGGTCGTTGTACAGGTTCTGTATGTACCACACTACAGGACCTCCGCTCAGCATTCCGCTGGTTGTCATAATAACGCAAGGATTCTTTATCGACTTTTTGCGCTGGTTGATATTAGTCACATACTTAACCTTCCTCAGCGCCTTGTCCAGCGCGCTCTTGTCTTTCATCGAATTGGGGCTTCCGTTTATTATCGTAGTCGCCTTCTTGGCCATTCCGTCCATGTACAGCGGATAGTCTATGCCATAGCTGTCCAGAACCAGGAGCACCTCCTGGGTCCTTCCTATCGCAAAGCTTGAAATAAGGGCTATGCCGTCGTTCGCAAGAGTCGACTCTATTGTTTTTACAAGAGCCTTTTCGTTGGACTCCCTGTTCGAATGGTCCCTTTCTGAATAAGTGCTCTCTATTATGAGCGCATCGACCTCTGGGATGTCTGTGTCCGCGGCCTTCATCAAACGGGTGTCGGACATGTTAAAGTCGCTTGTGTAAAGCACCTTCTTGGAACCAGAATCTACAAGGAACATCGTGCTTCCTGGTATGTGGCCGGCTCTGTAGCCAGTAACTTTGGATTTGCCTACATTGAAAGGCTTTCTGAAATCTACGTGCTTGATTCGCCTGATTGTGGACTCGACATCCTGCTTATTGAATGGCAAATTGAGACCCTCATTCCTGGCGATTTTAAGCGAATCGTTTAGAAGCATGTTAACCATAAGCTTGCTGGGAGAAGCGGCGTAAACCGGGCACTTTGACTTTGCAGCAACTAGCGGCAGTCCACCGCAGTGGTCGAGATGTGCGTGACCCAAAAGCACTGCATCTACATTGCCGTTAACCCTCATCGGAAAAGAAGGTGGAGTGTCCTGCACCTCTGTACCATAGTCCATGACTATGCGCTCGCTGCCAGTCTCAAGAAGCACTCCGCTGGAGCCTACATAGTTCATAGCCCCCAAAAAGCTCAATTTCAACAAAACACCTTAGATTATCTTGTAGACGACGATTTAAATAAAGGGGGATAGCGAAACCATATTAAAACCCAAACAGCATTAATTCATATCGGGATTGCATGGATGCAGAAAAAAGGATGGAGATGCTAACAAGCAACACCTCTGAGATAGTGACTGAAGAAGAGCTTAGAAAGGTTCTGGATAAAAAATCACCTTCTGTTTATTGCGGCTACGAGCCGTCAGGCCCGATGCATCTGGGGCATTTTGTCACAATAACCAAGTTGATGGATTTCGACAAAGCTGGTTTCAAGGTGAAGGTGCTGCTGGCAGACCTGCACGCATTCCTTAACAGGAAAGGCAAGGAAGACGAAATAGAGAAAGAGGTTGAGAACTGGAAGAAAACCATAAAGGCGATAGGGCTCAACGCTGAGGTTGTCCTAGGGTCTAGCTTCCAGTTCAACAAAGAGTACCAGATGGATGTAATGAGGCTCTCGCAAGAGAGCACAATAAACCGAGGACTAAGAAGCATGCAGGAGATAGCGAGGGATGTGGAGCACGCTACAATATCGCAATTATGGTATCCTCTGATGCAGGTGGTTGATATAAAACACCTAGGGGTTGATGTCGCACAGGGCGGTATGGAGCAGAGGAAAGTTCACATGATAGGAAGGGATATGATGCCGACGCTCAATCATCCTTTTGTGGCAGTTCACACACCGCTCATAACATCGCTGAAAGGGCCCGGAGAGAAGATGAGCAAGAGCGTGAAAGGCAGCGGAATATCTGTTACCGATTCTTTAGAGGACATAAAGTCAACTGTGAAGAACGCATACTGTCCAGAGAAGGTGAAGGAAGAAAATCCTATGCTTCAGATATCCAAGCTTATAATATTTCCAAGGGTTGATTCGTTCAAGATAGAAAGGCCTGCAAAGTTCGGAGGCGATGTGGAGTTTTTATCTTATCAGGATCTCGAATATGCCTACGTGAAAGGTGGAGTACACCCGCTCGACTTGAAGAACTCGGTCACAGGTTATCTGGAAGGTATAATAGCTCCTATAAGGAAAAGGTGGAAATGATTCAATCGCATTTTTAAAATCTGCGCGTCAAATATCAAGTGATTGGCATGTTGGACATAAAACTCGTTCGTGAGCAGGCGGAAATGGTTAGAGAAAACATCAGCCGAAGGCATGACAAGGAAAAGCTAAAGCTTCTTGACAAGTCGATAAAGCTCGACTCCAAATGGAGGGAGATTTCGAAGGAAGTGAACGACCTCAGAAAGAGCAGGAACGACGTGAGCATGGAAATAGCCAAAATGAAAAAGGATGGAAAGACGGACGAAATGAAAGAGAAGATGGCTGAGGCCGCCAAGATACCGAAGAAGTTGGAGGCGCTGGAGAAGAAAAAGGAAGAGGTATGGGACGAGCTGAAAGGATGCATGATGTCACTACCGAACATACTTCACGAAAGCGTTCCTTTTGGAAAGGACGACAGCGAGAATGTGGAAGTCAAAAGATGGGGCAGCGAGCCAAAATTCGACTTTGAACCTAAAAACCACGCTGACATATTGAAGGACCTCGGACTGATAGATTTTGAGCGCGCGGCGAAGATATCCGGAAACGGTTTTGTTTATCTGAAGGACGACGCAGCTATGCTTGACATGGCGCTCCAGAGGTTCGCGCTCGATTTCCTGAAAAAGCGAGGATTCCAGATAATAGAGCCGCCGCTGATGATAAGGAGAAGGCCTTACGAAGGAGTAACCGACCTTGGAGATTTCGAGAGCGTGATGTACAAGTCCGAAGGCGAGGACCTTTACTTCATAGCCACGAGCGAGCACCCCATGGCCGCGATGTTCATGGATGAAGTAATCGACTGCGGCCAGATGCCGATACGACTGGCTGGAGTGAGCCCGTGCTTCAGGAAGGAAGTTGGATCGCACGGAAAGTACACAAAAGGCTTCTACCGGATGCACCATTTCAACAAAGTGGAGCAGTTCGTTTTCTGCAAGCCCGAAGACAGCTGGAAAATACACGAAGAACTTCAGAAGAACAGCGAAGACATGTATCAGGCTCTCGGGTTGCACTATAGGGTTGTGAACGTGTGCACAGGCGACATAGGACCGATAGCCGCTAAAAAGTACGACACAGAAGTCTGGATGGCGGACGGCCAGTTCAGGGAAGTCGGTTCTAACTCAAACTGCACCGACTACCAGGCGAGGAGGCTAAATATAAGATGGAGGGAAGGCGAAGGGAAGCCTGTTCTCGGGCACCTTCACACACTGAACAACACAGCAATAGCGACGAGCAGGACAATGATAGGGATTATAGAGCAGTTCCAGCAGAATGATGGAACAGTTAAAATACCCGAAGTGCTCAGGCCGTTCATGGACGGGAAAGAGTTCATAGGGAAATGATTTTTCATATCAGACTGAAAAGCAGAAAGAAAGCGTCTCCTACTAAAATTGTGAACAACAGACCTAGCGGGAAAGCCGGCGCAAACCTAACACCTTCTTTTATCCTGACATAACGCTTGCCGGATTTTTGTATGCGCCTCAAGTCCTTTTCGGTTATTCCATCCCAAACTTTCGAATCCATAAGAACGTCGCCCACTTTTAGCTTACTGACAGGTATCTTCTTCTTGAATCCGACTGTTTCAACTGCACGCGCGAACTTGAAAAGTATGAACACGCCCAAAGCGGCTGCTGTGACCATTGCGGAGTTTAGGAACAAATTCGCATCAAGCGGCATCATCATGTAATTGGAAAGCGAAACCCCGATTATGGACACAGCAGCGAAGAGTATGAAAGACCATATCAAAAGATGCTTTTTCATCGAACATACATCTGATTTGAAAGAAGACAATATTTTTCTGTCTTTGAATGCCATCGCTAAAGCGTACACCATCATGTATCCAGCGCCAACGAAGAACACGTTGAACAGGTAGCTTACGGGAAACGGAAACACCACAGGAGCGCCGACAAAGGCTGGCAGCAAGAACCCAATCGCTGAAAGGAGCTTGGCGTCGCCGCCTCCCCACTGTCCGAGCCTGTATAGTGCAAATCCGAAAGCGAATAAAAGCCCGCCGGCAATTGCGCTTCCCAATATAGGCCAATAGTCCCACAAAAGAACTGACTGGACGGAATATATAATTAAAGCAATCGCGACCATTGCATGAGGAATCTGGTCGGGTATCTCTGTTGTCTTAAGGTCCCAAGCAGCCGCTATTGAAGATCCTATGAGAGCGATAATCATGCTCAGCGTCTGAAACATAATACTATTTCCTCAGGATGCTTAATTAACTATCCGCTATACGCTTCCCTTCTGATGTACTCCCATCCATCGTCCTTTTTAGGTTCGGGAGAGTCTGAAACTTTCGGCTTCTTCACAGGCGCTGCACTCTTTCGCGGGGCATACTTTCTTCTGCGCAGCGTGATTGCGTTCTTCATGTTCTCCGTTATCGAAACCATTTCCTCCTTTTCGACTTTCTTCACATTTCCAGGCATAGGAACCTCCGAGTGGCCGTCGTTCTCAAACCTAGGTATGACATGTATGTGGGCGTGCGGCACTCCCAGACCCGCTGTGACTATGTTAACGAACTTTGCGTCGAGCACTTTCACAGCAGCTACAGCGACAGCCTTGGCAACCTTGAAATAATCGCCGAACTTTTTGACTTCCCAGACCCACCTCACATGTTCCTTCGGCACTATGAGAGTGTGGCCCTTGTTCAGCGGGTTCACGTCAAGAAAAGCGACAAAGTCGTCGTCCTCGTAGACCTGGAACGCGGGTATCCGCTTGCCTACAATCTCGCAGAAAATGCATTTTTCCATAAAAATAGTTGTTTCTCTTGGAATTTAAGCGGTCTGTGAGGCTGTTTAAAGCTTTTTATGTTTTGCTAACCTTAATGATTTATTAACCAGGTCGGTTTAATTAGATTATACCGATTTACGGCACGCGAAAGTCAGCAAGGAATATCCGGCGATAACATGCTGAAAGAGAGCGTAAACAGGCGGTTGAATGCCAACAAAGAGAAAGCCACGAACAGGCTCACTGCAGTATTGGCCAAGGAAAAGGGCTAGGCGGATATTTCCGGTCATCAATAGTTATCCTTCTATAGACGAATCAAAGCTGGAAAAGCCGAAGATACTCGCATTTGCTGGATTCAAGGCAGGCATGGCTCATGTTATAATGAAAAACCCTAGAACAGGCTCGGCGAGCTTCGGCGAGGACATAAGCGTACCTGTAACAATAATCGACTGCCCTCCAATTGCTATTGTCGGAGCTCGTGCATATAAAAGAACTTCTTCCGGATTGACAATTATAACAGAAGCGTGGGCGGACAAGCTCCCGAAGGGCATTTTCTCAGAAAAGGCGAAAAGGTCAAGCGCTAGCTCACAGTTTGAAAAAATGGAGAAAGAGTCTGGAAAAATAGTTTCAATTAGGCTCATAGCGGCAACTCAGCCCGAACTTGCGGCTTTCGGTAAAAAATCGCATGACATTTTTGAGGTTGAACTTGCCGGCAAGACCGAAGACAAGCTAAAGTTCGCCCGAGAAATCGTCGGCAAGGACATAACTCCAGGGCAGGTTTTAAAAGAAGGAGAAGTCGTGGACGCCATAGCTATAACAAAAGGAAAGGGTACTGAAGGACCAATCAAAAGGTTCGGTGCTGTTATACAGAGCAACAGAGCGAAAGGTAAAAGGAGGCACATCGGATCGCTCGGACAGGAAAATCCTGGAAGGGTCAGATGGACTGTGCCGATGTCAGGACAGCTCGGATTCCAAAAAAGGACCGAGCTCAACAAGAGGATTATCAAAATAGACGACTCTGGAAAGGAGTTTAATCCGGCAAGCGGTCTAAAAAGGTACGGTCTTCTAAAGAGCTCTTACATACTTGTAGAAGGTTCTGTCCCAGGTCCGAAAAGGAGGCTTGTATTTTTGAGAGCCCCGATAAGAGCTGGAAGAATAAAGAACATTGTTCCCGAAATAAGGGAAGTGGTTGTATGAAAGCAAAGGTATACGACATTTCAGGCAAAGAAAGCGGACAGATAGACCTGCCCAAGGTCTTCTCCACGAAAATAAGAAACGATCTTATCATTAGGGCATTTTTGAGCACAATGAGCAAGAAGAGGCAGGCCCACGGAACTGCTCCAGGCGCAGGACAGAGAAGCTCCGCCCACTACCATGGAAGGAGAAGGAGGGAAAGATGGACCATGATGGGTAGGGAAATGGCTAGGATGCCGCGCTTGCACGGAAAGATTCCAGGATGGCAGATGTACAGGGCGAGGAATGTTCCTCAGGCCGTGAAAGGAAGGGAAACTCATCCGCCAAAAGTCGAGACAATATGGGACCAGAAAATGAACAACAAAGAGAGGCAGCTTGCAATAAAATCGTGCATAGCAGCCACCGCGGACAGAGATGTTGTTTTAAATCGCGGCCATAAGGTGGACGGATTGAAAAACGTGCCAATCGTGGTCGAAGACTCTTTTGAAAGTTTGAAGAAAACTTCTGAAATCAGAAAGTTCCTGACAGGAATTGGATTAC
This sequence comes from uncultured archaeon, assembly GCA_964423085.1. Classification (GTDB taxonomy): domain Archaea; phylum Aenigmatarchaeota; class Aenigmatarchaeia; order CG10238-14; family SCSR01; genus JAUWZS01. Next base: position 6,575 of record CAYRDB010000014.1, on the reverse strand, counting down.
AAGACGAAATTGAGAGAATAGAAAAAAGGAAGGCCATGGGAAAGAAAAAGGCGTCAAGAGGAAGAAAGTACAAGAAGAAAGTGGGGCCGATTTTTGTTGTATCGAACGACAAGGGAATATCGAAGGCTGTAAAGAACATGCCTGGAGTACAGGCCGAGATTGTCGGCAATCTGTCAGTTGAATCCCTCGCTCCGGGAGCGATGGCAGGAAGGCTTGCGATATTCACAAAGGGAGCTATAGAAAAATTAAAGTGATGGTATGGCGAAGTGGAAACATTTGAAATATCCGCATTTGACAGAAAAGTCGGTCACGCTTGTGGAAAAGTCTAACTCGATAGTTTTTATTGTAAATCTCAGGTCCAGCAAGCCGGAGATAAGGAAAGAGTTTGAGGAAGTTTTCGAGGTAAAAGTGAAAAAGATAAACATCAACATAATGCCAAACGGCCAGAAGAAAGCTATAATACAGCTCAAACCAGAGTTCAACGCTGGCGATGTGGCAGTCAAGCTTGGAGTGGTGTGATAGCATGAAGGTTGTTAAGATAATGAAATATGCACTTGCGGGAGACGCATACAAAGGCGGTTCAAACGACGGTCTTGTAGGCACAGCGATAGAATGCATATTAGGAAAGTCCTCACAACCGATTAAACTTTATTCAGAACTTGTGAGAAGAAAAACTAGACAAATTTATGGAATTGGCGATTAGATGGGAAAAAGGATTATAGTTAGGGCCCGAGGAAGGGGAGGTTCGCAGTACCGCTCTCAGAGGCACAGGTATCTTGGAAAAGTATCATATCCAAAAGCCGTTGATATGAATGGAAAGAGTGGTGTTGTGAAAGATATAATGAACGACCCGTCTAAGAGCGCGCCGGTTGCGTTGGTAGTTTTGCCAGACAAAAAGGAGATATACCAGATAGCTCCAGAAGGGCTTGTTGTAGGTCAGGAAATAAGCTATGGCGGGGAGCCCAAACTAGGAAACGTGCTAGAACTCAAAGACATACCGCTTGGAGCCAGAGTATGCGCAATAGAGCTCACGCCAAACTCGGGGCCAAAAGCTTGCAGGTGCGCTGGCAGTTTCGCCACAGTGTCAAACAAATCGGAAGAACGCGTCACATTGCATTTTTCATCAGGAAAGACGAAATTGATAAAACCCAACTGCAGGGCTACGATAGGATTCCCAGCGGGATCTGGAAAGCAAGAGAAACCGTGGGTGAAGGCGAGCCACCATTATTTCGCAAAGAGAGCGCGCGGAAAGCTGTATCCGAGAGTTTCCGGAGTAGCAATGTCGCCTGTGGATCACCCGTACGGTGGAAAGCGCAAGGCGCCTAGGCCGTCTGGAACTGTAAGCAGGAATGCGCCTCCGGGAGCAAAGGTTGGAAGCATATCCGCAAGGAGAATGGGTAGAAAGAAAGGAAGTCAAAAGTGATTAGATGGCAAAAAAAGTTACATTCAGGGGATTGGAAGACGAGCAGCTTAAAGGGATGAGTTTGAGCGATTTCTGCGCTCTCATAACATCCAGAGAAAGGAGAGCTATAAAAAGAGGATTCACAGAATCGCAGAAGATACTGCTGAAGAACATAAAGAAGAACCCAGAAAAGTTCCACAAGACCCACGAAAGAAACATGGTAATTATACCTCAGATGCTGGGCGCGAGCCTCGGTATCTACAACGGAAAGGAATGGGTGAAGATAGAGATAACAACGGACAAGCTCGGCCACAGGCTAGGCGAGTTCGCAATGACAAGGGCGCGCATTAAGCACTCCTCGCCTGGTATAGGGGCGAGCAGGAGCAGCAAGCACGTGTCGATAAAGTGATGAATAATGGCAGAAAATAAAAGAGCATCATCCAGCGCAAAGGACGCAAGAGTATCAATGAAAAGTTCGACGATACTCTGCAAGAAAATAAGGAACACAAGGCTGTCTAAATCTAAAGCGCTGATAGAGGGGATGATAGCAAAGACCAGAGACATGGACGGCAAGTACTACACAAAGACAGCGAAGAAAATATTGGAGCTTTTGGTCAACGCGGAGGCTAACGCTAAAGTGAAGATGATGGACGAAAAGAGGCTTTTCATAGTGTCTGCAAAAGCAGACAAAGGCCACACATTCGTGAGACCCAGGTCAAAGGCATCAAGAAGAGGTGAAGTCGCCAAGATGACGCACCTCGAGATAATACTGGAAGAGAGGTAAATGAGATGTCGATAGACAAGACGTTCGTGAAAGAAGGAATAAAAGAGTCTGAGATAGAGAGCTTCCTGAGCAAGCGATTCAGCAGGGCAGAGTACAGCCATGCAGAGATACAGAGGACTCCGATAGGAACGAGAATTGTTGTTTATGCGAACAAGCCTGGATTGGTGATAGGACGCTCTGGAAGAATGATTACCGAAATCACAGAAGAGATAAAAGTGAAATTCGGATTCGAGAATCCGCTTGTCGATGTCAGGGAGGTTGACAATCCTTTCCTGGACGCGAAAATAGTTTCCACCAGAATAGCAAAGTCGTTGGAGAAGGGGATAAACTACAAGAGGGTGTGCAGTTTTTACATGCAGAAAGTGATGGAAGCCGGCGCTATAGGCATACAAATCAGGATAGCGGGAAAGGTCGCCGGAGTCGAGAGGTCCAGGTTCCAAAAATTCAAGGAAGGATTCATAGCTCACTCCGGGGGATATGCTGAGGATTTGGTAGACAAAGGATACTCGCAGGCAATGCTAAAGCCTGGAATAGCAGGAATACAAGTGAAGATTATGCTCGAATCTCCAAAAGAATTTATATTAGAAAAGGGAATAGAAAAACAGGAAGAAGTTGCTGACGAAAATTCTGAAAAACAAATTGAAACGGTAGAGACAAAGTGAAAACCAACGAAATACGCAAGATGAAGCCCGCTGACATGGACAAGAAGCTTTCTGAGACGCGGCTTGAAATGAGCAAGGAGCTTGGACACGTCAAAATGGGAAGGGCTGTGAAGAACCCTGGAAAGATAGGGAACATGAGGAAATTGATAGCCAGGATTCTGACAGTAAAGAGAGAGAGCGAACGTTCTGAAAATAAAACTCCAAAAGAGGTCAAAACAAAAAATGCCTGAAATCTGCCCCACATGCGGACTGCCGAAAGAGCTTTGTACCTGCGGTGTCAGGGAAAGAGAGGAGCAGAAGATAACTGTCTTTATAGAGAAGAGAAAATGGGGAAAGGCCATAACAATAGTAGACGGCGTGGCTGACTCCGGAAAGGAACTTTCTAAAAAACTAAAAGCCAAGTTCGCGTGCGGTGGTACATTCAAAGACGGACGCATAGAACTGATGGGTGACCACAGATCCAATATGGAAAAGGCGCTTGTGAGTTTCGGCTACGACAGCAGCAAGATTGAGATTGTGTAGAAAGTAAACTTTTAATAGCGTTTCTCTTCAAAATTAAGACTATGACAATCACGCCGGCAAACCTTGTAAGACACGAACTCATCGGGCTCAAGGTAAAGCTGGCCGGCAGCAAGGACCCAACGATAAAGCGCCTGTCCGGCAAGGTCGTAGACGAGAGCTACAAAATGCTCAAGATAGAAAGCGCGAAAAGGGGCGAAAAAGCGAAAGAGAAGTCAATAGCAAAGCTTAATAGCATATTTATATTTACTATACCAAATGGTGTTAAAGTTGAAGTTGATGGCAAGCTGCTGATTGGCAGGCCAGAAGATAGGATAAAAAAGAAATTAGAGAAATGGTGAAAATGTCTGCAAAAGCCAGAAACATAGGAATCAAGGCGAATGCCCCAGAGCAGTCGTGCGAAGACCAGAACTGCCCGTGGCACGGAAGCCTGCCTGTAAGGGGAAGCGTGGTAGACGGAAAGGTAGTTTCGGTCAAGGCGCAGAGAACTGCGATAATAGAGAAGGATCATTACAAATTTATCACAAAATATGAGAGGTATGAAAGGAGAAAGAGCAGGATGGTTGCATACAAGCCCGACTGCATAAAGGTCGAGAAAGGCGACACTGTAAGAATCGCAGAATGCAGGCCGCTTAGCAAGACAAAAAGCTTCGTTGTTATAGAAGTGTTAAAGTGATTTGATGAAAGCGATAAAAGCGAGTGTCAGCAGGGGTCTGTGCACAGGCAGCAGACTAGTATGCGCAGACAACACCGGAGCAAAGACGCTGGAAATTATAACAATAAAAGGGTATAAAGGAGTCAAGAGGAGGAAGCCTAAAGGCGGAGTTGCCGATCAGGTAAAATGCGCGGTCAAGGACGGTGTTGTAAAAATGAGGCACCAGATGGTCGATGCTGTAATTGTAAGGCAAAAAGCAGAGTACAGAAGGGCGAACGGTTTGCGCGTTTGCTTTGAAGACAATGCAGCAGTTCTTGTGAACGAAAAGGGCGAGACAATAGGCACGCAAATAAAAGGGCCTGTCGCCAAGGAAGCTGTTGAGAGGTTCAGCTCGATAGGAAAAATATCGAGCATGGTGATTTGAGGTTTTTTTATGAAGAGGCCAATTTCTAAAAAACCGAAGAAACAGAGGAACTTCCTTAGGAAGGCGCCTCTGCATATAAGAAGGAAAATAATGTCATCACATTTGTCCAAAGAGTTGAGAAAGGAATATGGAAAAAGGAGCGCGCCTGTGAAGAAGGGCGACCAGGTCACAATAATGAGAGGAAAGTTCAAAAAGAAGAGCGGAGAGGTTTCAAGAGTTGACAGGAAAAAATATAGAGTTTATGTACAGAATGTAATGGTAAAAAGGACCGACGGAACTGAAAGGCAGGCTCCTTTGCATCCATCCAAGCTGGAAATAACAAAGCTCAACACACAAGACAAAAAAAGGGTGGAATCGCTAAAAATTAAAGCCGTCAAGAAATCCGGTGAGAAAAAATGAAAAGACACTTGAAGAGACTTAGGATGCCCAGCTTTTGGAAGAGGGAAAGAAAGGGAACTAAATGGGCAATCAGGCCATCACCTGGAGCTCATAAGATGTTCGAATCAATACCTCTGGCAGTTATACTCAGGGATATACTAAAAGTCTCTGACAACGAAAAAGACGCCTCTCATATAATAAAGACAGGTGGCGTGATGGTGGACTGCGTAGCGAAGAAGGATCCGAAATATTCCGCAGGTCTCATGGACACAGTCTCAATACCAAAATTCAAAATGTACTACAGAATTGTGCCAACCGTAAGAGGACTTGAACTTGTGAAAATAGACGAAAGCGAATCTAAAAAGAAGATGTGCACAATAACAGGAAAGACGACAGTGGCTGGAGGAAAAACTCAGCTAAACTTGCACGACGGAAGGAACCTGCTGGTGGATGGAAAAGAAAAGTACAGCACTGGAGACAGCGTGATTATAGAGATGCCGTCCCAGAAAGTGATAGGATATGTAAAGCTCGACAAGGGAGCGATGGCGCTTGTTTCAAAAGGTAAGAACATTGGATTGAGCGGAAAGATAGAGGATATAATAGTCACAGCTTCCAAGGAGCCTAGCAAGATAATATGTAACATCGAGGGAGACAAACTAGAGGTAGTCAAGGACTATGTGTTTGTCGTCGGCAAGGACAAACCTATGATAACAATAGAGTAGGATTTTTATGGAAAACGAATCACCCATGAGAAAAATAGCGATAGAGAAGGTCACAATAAACATGGGCTGTGGAGACGATGAAAAGCTAATAGAAAGGTCCAAAAAGCTGATATCAATGCTGACAGGCAAGACGCCTGTGGTCACGCTGTCCAAAAAAAGGAGTACTTTCGGCGTTCCAAAGAACAAACCGATAGGTGTAAAGGCCACCCTAAGAGGGAATGATGCGATAGAATTTCTGAAGCTCGCATTCGGCGGAGTAGAAAACAGGATAAAAGATTCGCAGTTTGATTCAGAAGGCAATTTCAGTTTTGGAGTGAAAGAATACATAGAGATGCCCGGAATAAAGTACAATCATGAGATAGGCATGCTCGGATTCGATGTGGCTGTGACTCTAAAGAGAGCCGGATTTGGGATAAGCAAGAGAAGGATACAAAAAAGAAAAATACCTTTGAACCACAAGATAAAAAGAGAAGAATCTGTGGATTGGGTTAAAAAGAATTTCGGAGTCGATATAGTTTGAAGCGGGAATATTCAGAGATTGAAGAGAACACAGACGACCTTGCAGAGATGACAACAAAGTTTTCCGGAATAATACTTAGAAAGGCTGAACTTGAAAAGAACTTTGAAGGAACTTATTCGAGGGTTATAGAGAAGATGATAGAGTACGAGTATTTCGACAGCAACAGAAACTTGGTCGAGATACTGGGCCGCTCTGGCGGATAAAGGTGTTATCATGGTAGGACGAGACAAGACAATAGGAAAGAAAAAATACGGCATCGGAAGCAGGGCGTGCAGAAAGTGCAAGAGCACCCACGGAGTGGTGAGAAAGTACGGACTTTACTATTGCAGGAGATGCATAAGGGAAATCGCCAAGAACATAGGGTTCAAAAAATATAGATAACTGGTTCTAAACGAAAGATAAATATACTACGCATAAAATTATACTAACTATGCGGTCATGGTCCAGCCTGGTCTACGACCCAAGCCTTCCAAGCTTGTGACGCGGGTTCAAATCCCGCTGACCGCACT
>CAYRDB010000013.1:0-17012 GCA_964423085.1 uncultured archaeon | reverse complement strand
CGAAATGTTTATATAGTGTCACTTTATAGTAGTTACGATATACGGTGGATATATGGCAACGAAGAAAGTGCTTGTCAGCCTGACAGAAGACCTGCAGAAAGGCTTGGATAATATAGTGAACGAAGGGAAGTTCGTGAGTAGAAGCGAAGTAATACGGGAGGCTGTCAGAAACTTTTTGGGTGAAAAAAGATGACACTAGAAGGATTGGACAAGAGCTTGAACTACATAGGCAATGCATGTGGAAAAATATCAGAGGATATAGTGTACCTTCACAAAAATCCGGAAGATGTTCTTTTTGTAGTTCCTTTCAGGGGAGGCCTTCCTATATGGAAAGGCATCAGCTACGGGTTTCACAAAATCATGAAAGATAGAGGAGAAGGTAGCTATGAAGAGAGTGTCATATACCTACCAGCGTCGTCCATAGTCAAAGATCGAGACACGTTCATAGAGGAAAGCATACATGCGACTATGAAAAAAGAGTACGGAAGACGAAAATACGAAGCCATAGCGGTAGTTGACGAAGCTGCAAGCGGCTCATGCTCAAAGATGGTTTTTGACAACGTAAAAAAAGGTGTGATGGACTATAGCGAGGACCGCGATTGGAAGAGATTCTATTGGAGGACTCTTCCAGTGGAACTATACATACTTGTCGGAAATAGCGGCAGACTACTCAACCCAAGAATACAGAAGCTGAGTAATGTTTTCCACTATCCTATCGAGGGAAAGATAATAACTTTTGACAATGACGAAATATACCCGATAAGCTATATCACGGAAGTAGGCAGGAAAATCAGCAAAAGGGATGGTAAAATATACAAAATAGTAGAGCCGGATGTTATGTTCGAGGAAAACAAGCTCTGGGACAATGTTTTGAAGGAGATAGAGAAGGGTGTTGATGAGTATTTTGAGGTAAGAAAGCTGGAAAAAATAATCAAAGATGAAAGCTGTCAAAACTTCGAGGTATCTGATAAGAAAGGTGTATGAAAATGTCAAAAATCGTCGTTTTTGAAGAAGCCCACACATCCACTATCAGAGACGCCATAAGCGTCGCTGATGAGGAAATGAGAAAAGAAATAAACAATCTTTATTCGATTTACGGAAAAAACTTTGTGGATGGAAGCCTCAAAGACCACCTAATAAAGGCTGTCCAAGACCCGAATTACAGAATCGTGGAACTGCCATTAATGAGCGACTCCATCAGAAATATAGCTGACTTGCTAAATGAGCGTTCAGAACAGAATGTATACAAACAAAGGATTGTTGAGGCGCAGAAAAATGTTATTGAAAATCTGAAGCCGGATGTTTTCTATATAGAAGGGCGATCTGGCCACGTTGAACCTCATATAGAAAAATACACCAGGAACAAGACTATCGTGCATTTGGACGACGGATGCAATTATTACGACATGCTTCTAGGCATGCTGGACAAGGGAAACATAGAAGATAACCTATCATACGGATGGGCGCAAAGACAGAGGGAAATGTATTGGGTAGATGTGATTGAGAAAAATCCGCCAAAAAAAGATGAGAACTCCATAATAATAGTCGGCGCCAACCACCTCGAACCCAACAACAAAGGATTCGGAAAATTCAAGGAACTTCTGAACAATGTTAGCTGGATAAAAGGCAAAAGGCCGGATATGCCATACAAATAACTTATTAGGAAACTTGCGGCAATGCCGCTAGGATGTTCGTAAGGTTTATATCTTAGTAGGGTCTATCTATTGTTTATCGGTGTCGCTATGCAAGAATAAACGCTCGCATTTGCCTCTGCCTAGCGATGAGCGTGTTCTTTTTCTGACCTGATGATGACAAGGACACCTTGCGATGCTGGGCTTTGGCTTGTCACCTAACGGTGGCGTGAGCGTTCTAGTCATAGCGATAACGGTATACATGCAAATCCCGAGTGAACATCGGGGTTGAAGTGTCGAGGCTGTGACTATAACAGAAGCTCTGACGTCGATTAAGGCAGTGCCGTGGGCAAAAAAGGCGCTGTTCGGCGGGTGAGGACCGAACTGTCTAAATGAGCCGGTTTTTATGAGACTACCATAGGATCAAACTAGTCAAGGAGGTCTAGGCAAAGCTACCCCGGTTGGTGGATGGCTAGGCTTCGTTAGGTGAAGAAGGTCGTGGCAAGCTGCGATAAGCTTGGGTTAGCCGCATGCAGGCTGAGACCCCAAGATTGCCGAATGCGATTCGTTGCCTTAGGGCAGTTGCGCGAGCAACAACAATCTGCTGGACTGAAACATCTCAGTAAGCAGAAGAAGAGAAAGCAATTGCGATGCCGTCAGTAACGGCGAGTGAACGCGGTACAGGGCAAACCGAACTTGGAGTGAAAGCTTCTAAGGATGTGGAGTTTGGACCTGTGTCTTCCTCAACCTGTCGATCAAAAGTCTGCTGGAACGCAGCGCTGCAAAGGGTGAAAGCCCCGTATGAGCAGGCAGGGAAGGAAATGGCAGGTATCCAGAGTACTGTTCCTTGGATATGGAGCAGGAACACGGGTGGCATTAACACCCAACCCTAAATACTAACGAAGTCCGATAGCAAACTAGTATGGTGACAGAAAGCTGAAAAGTACCGCGAAAGCGGGGCGAAAAGAACCTGAAGCCAATCGGGTATAGTCAGTCACGGCGCGGAAGGTGCGCATTGGAAGGAAAGTCGCGTAAGCGGCGTGTACGACAGTGCGCTTACAGCGTTGTGACGTTCGTTTCGAAGAACGATGCAGGGAGTTTGTTTCAGTAGTGAGGTTAACGGGTATTCGCCCGGGAACCAAAGCGAAAGCGACAGTCCGTAACCGCTTCGCGCGGTCTGGGACGTGGTGTGAAAGCGCCAGGAATTACTGGGACAAGACCCGAAACCAATCGATCTATCCCTGGGTAGGCTGAAGCCCTTCGAAAGGGGGGTGGAGGGCCGCTACCGGTGCTGAGTATCATTTCGCTCGGGTGACCTGGGAGTAGGGGTGAAAAGCCTAACGAGATTGGTGATAGCTGGTTCCTCTCGAAATGCACCTCAGTGCAGCCTGGCTGGAGACAAGCAACTGGGTAGAGATACTGATTAGGTGGTCAAGGTCCGAAAGGATCAGCCACCTCGTCAAACTCCGAATCTGTTGCTGTCGTAGAAGGCCGGAGTGAGAATCATCGGGGTAAGCCCGGTGCTCTAAAGGGGAAAAACTCAGACCATGGATAAGGTCTCCAAATGCTGACTAAAAGCAGAAGGGAGTCTATTTTCTCAGACAGTAGGACTGTAGGCTCAGAAGCAGCCATCAGTTAATAAGTGCGTAACAGCTTACCTATCGAGAAAATGGGCCCTGAAAATGGAAGAGACTAAGTCAGCTACCGATGCCTTGGGATACGGCGCGAAAGCTCCGTGTCGGTAGAGAGGCGTTCTGCAGGGGCGGAAGCGTGGGCGTGAGTTCGCGTGGACCCTGTAGAATTGAAGATCCTGCAAAAAGTAGCAGCGTATAGCTAGGTAAGAATCCTAGCCACCTAAAGGGTACGGGTTTGCCAGCAATGGTCATCAGCTGGCAGTTAGCCGATCCTAACCCAACCCTTAATCGGAATTGGGGAAAGGGAAGCAGGTTAATACTCCTGCGCCATTAGGATACGTGCGGCGACGCAAGACAAGTTTCTGACGCTTCTGGATGGGTTGACGCAAGTCAGCTGTCCAAACCAGCAGAGTCTTATAACGAGGAGAAGCTGGTGAAGGCGGAATAGCCCTGTGTATGCAGGGTTCAGCCGATTCCAGGAGCCGTTGAAAAGGAAACTCGTAAGGATTCCTAATGTCCGTACTAAGATCCGGAACAGGTACCCGTGCTGAGAAAGCAAAGGTGTTTTGGGATAACCCAGTCTAGGGAACTCAACAAATTGGTGGTGTATCTTCGGTACAAACCATGCCTGTAGCTTCGCAAGGAGCGGCAGGCCGCAGTGACCAGGAGGGGACGACTGTTTAACAAAAACATAGGGGACTGCAAATGCGAAAGCACTAGTATAGTCCCTGATGCCTGCCCAGTACCGGTGTGTCAAAATCTGTTTCAACAGGTCCAAGCCCCGGTAAACGGCGGCGGTAACTCTGACCGTCGTAAAGTAGCGTAATCCCTTGCCGTTTAATTGACGGCCCGCTTGAATGGCTCAACGATTCCCTCACTGTCCCAGGCTGGGACCCAGCGAAATTGCCACTCCGGAGAATTGGCCGGAGACCTCTAGTGGGAAACGTAGACCCCGTGGAGCTTTACTGCAGCTTGATGTTGTGATTCGGCTGTGATCGTATAGAGTAGCTAGTACTCGTTATCAGGCTTAGCCGTCAGGCAAAAGCCGAGAGGAAAGTGTAACACTAGCCTATCGCATACGCATTGCTTACCCCTTCGGGGGGACAGCGTCAGGTGGGCAGTTCGGCTGGGGCGGTACTCCCTTGACAAATGATCAAGGGAGCCCAAAGATCAGCTCATCGAGGTCACGATTGGACATGGTGTTGATTGCACCGCTCCAAAGCTATCCGCGAAAGCGGAGATGGGCATTAGGGAGTAGCTTATGAATCATATCCAATCGCCTCAAAGAAATCTCGAGTAGAGTGTAAGCGTAAAAGCTGGTCTGACTGGATTCCACAAAGCGAGGAATCCAGATGTGAAAACATGGGCTAGCGAGACGTCGGATAGGCCTTAATGGCTGCCGATGGTATCAGAAAAGCTACCCCGGGGATAATGGAGTCGTGGCCCCCGAAAGCCCACATTGACGGGGCTCGTTGCTTCATCGTTGTCGGCTCCCCCTTACCTGGTTGTGCACAAGCAGCCAAGGGTACAGGTGTCCACTGGTTAAAAGGGGACGTTAGCTGGGTTCAGAACGTCGTGAGACAGTTCGGTTGCTATCTACTAGAGGTGTCGGTTGCCTGACTGGAAGGAAGGGAAAGTACGAAAGGAACACCCTTTCGTGGCCACTGGTTTATCGGTTGTGCACTGCAACGCCGAGCAGCTACGCCATAGCGGATAAGAGCTGAAAGCATCTAAGCTTGAAACCGCCCGGAAAAATAGGCAGCCATTCGCAGACCTGACTGGCAACAGCCGGGAATGCGACGAGGGCTCTTACAGACGATAAGGTTGATAGAGTGGGGGTGTAAGATGGAAGGATTCGTCCGACCATTTCAGCCCGCCACCACTAAAAGCCCGAGTTTGCCCAGACTTTGATAAATAGTTTGATCCTATGGTAGTCTTTTTTCATTATCCTTTGAACAGGTATATGGAAGTGTTTAACATGGAAGAAGATTACATAAAATCCTTGCGCATGGGCCTTAAGGGGTCCAGAGCTGAGAGAGAAATTGTCAGTCAAAAGTACAAGGACGGCGCGAAGAGCGTAAAATCTAAGAAGAAAATCAACGCGAAACTAAAGAACCAGCTTCTGAAAAACTACGGATACATCGTAGACGAAAACTAGTGTTCTAAAGTTTAAACCAGGCATTGGATGCGTATCATTTATTTTAGAGATTGTTCCATTATTAGATAGCGCGTAAAGAAGTGAAAGTGATGAGATACTGCAAAAGGTGCAACAGGGAATACGGAAACAAAGACAAGGTCTGCCCGGAATGCGGCTCAAAGACCGAGAAGATGGGGTACTAGCGCGCAATCAAGTTTTAAGTTTTTCAGGCGCTAATCAAAGATATGCCAGACCTGAAAGACGAGCTTAACGAGGCGCTGAAAAACGTGGAAAGCGGCGCTGGACTGGCTTTCTCTGGCGGGGTGGACAGCTCTCTTGTCGCGAAAGCGCTTTCCGACGCAGGAAAAAAAATAACGCTTGTTACAATAGGTTTCGACAGCGAATCGGACATAGAGTTCGCAGGAAAAATCGCAGATTCTATGGGCATGAGAGTATGCTCAAGGAACGTTAGTTTGGACGAACTTGAATCTGGAATGAAAGACGTGCTTGAAACAATTGATTTCGGAAGGATAGCGAGGTTCGGCAACTGTGTATGCTTCTACTACGTGTTCAAGCTCGCCAAGGAATTGGGAATAAAACAGATAGTGTCTGCGAACGGAAGCGACGAGCTGTTCTGTGGATACAGCCGATACAAGAATCTTTTTCCAGACAGGAAAAAAATAGAGCGTTGCATGCTGGAGCTCTTGGATACAGCAAAGAATGACAAGAAAGAGGTTGACAAAATCGCATACAAGTTCGGCATAGAGGCGGAATATCCGCTCCTTTCGGACAGGTTCGTTGAATTCGCACTGTCTCTGCCGATTGAGTCAAAAATACGGGGAAGGCAGGAAGACTTGAGAAAGCATGCAGTGAGGGAGGCTGCTTTGGAAATTGGAGTACCAAAAGAGTCTGCCCTAAAGCCAAAGAAGGCTTTCCAGTACAGCTCGGGACTGCAGAAAGCCATGGTAAAGCTGGCGAAGATTCGCGGATTCAAAAGGGCGGATTCGAAAAAGCTCGGATTCGGTAGCGAGATAGAGGCGTACATAGCAAGCTTGAAGTGATTTTATGAAAGAGAACCTTAGGGAGATAGTGGAAGCGCTCATGAAGACTGAAAAATTGTCTAAAGAGAAAGTGATGTCTGTAGCTAAGAAAATATGCAAAAGCAAAAGAGCGGGAACGATACCGACAAATGTTCAGATACTGGGAGAGTGTACAAAAGAGGAGAGAATGTATTTGGAAAGCGTGCTGCTTCTAAAACCCGTGAGGACAGCATCAGGAGTTTCGGTGATAACTGTTGTGCCAAAGCCGGCCGAGTGTCCGGGAAGGTGCGTGTACTGCCCTAAAGTCGAAGGCTCGCCAAAGAGCTACACTGGAACAGAACCTGCTATAATGAGAGCGAAAAGGAACGAATACGACCCTTACAGGCAGGTCAGAAACAGGCTTAATCAGTACTCCCTGATGGGCCACCCAACCGACAAAGTGCAGATAGTGATAATAGGGGGCACTTTTCTTGCGCTTGAAAACGAATACAAAAAGAATTTTATGAAAAGAATATTCGACGCACTGAATGGAAGGGACTCCGAAACACTCGAAGAAGCGAAAAAACTGAACGAGACCGCAGAAAAAAGGTGCATAGGAATAATAATCGAGACGAGACCGGACTTTTGCAAAGAGAGCCATATAAGGGAGATGCTAGAATACGGGACGACCATGGTAGAGATTGGAGTGCAGTCAGTGTACCAGAAAGTTTTGGACGCCGCAGAAAGGATGCACACATTGGACGATGTCAAAGTTGCTACAAAGCTGGCAAAGGATTCCGGACTAAAGGTCAACTACCATATGATGATAGGCCTTCCAGGCTCGGATAGAAACATGGACGTGGAACAGTTCAATGTACTTTTTGAAGACCAGTCTTTCAAGCCGGACGCGCTGAAGATATACCCGACGCTCGTAGTAAAGGGCACTAGGCTTTACGAAATGTGGAAAGCGGGCGAATACTCTCCAATGGACACGGAAGATGCTATAGATGTCATAACAAAGGGGTTCATCTACATACCAGAATACTGCAGAATAGCAAGGATGCAGAGGACAATGGCTGTGGGAGAAATAGAAGCTGGCGTGAAAAAGAACAACCTCAGAGAGCTTGTGGAGAGAAGCGCTGTCAAATCGGGAATAGAAATAAAGGAGATACGCCACAGGGAAGCCGGAAGGGGAAAAGCCGTAGATTATGAAAACGTCAAGCTCTACAGGACTGAATACGAAGCGTCCGGCGGCAAGGAGTTCTTCCTGAGTTTCGAAGACAAGAAAAACAACACGCTTGTCGGGTTCCTCAGGCTGAGAATACCGGACGAGCCTTTCATGGATGAAATACTGAAAGGGACTGCACTGATAAGGGAACTGCATGTTTACGGGCAGTCTGTCGGAATAGGAAAGGACAGCAACGGGGCGTGCCAGCACAGGGGGTTCGGATCACTTCTGATATCCGAGGCCGAGAAAATAGCGAAAAATCTAGGATGCGACAAGATTACCATAATCAGCGGCGTTGGGGTGCGGGAATACTACAGAAAAAGGGGTTATGAAAAAGAAGGCGTATACATGTCAAAGAGGATTTAACACAACCGAGTTCTTTATATCATATAGCTCGCCTTCCAGCATCCTTTTCATGGCATTAGGACCTATTCTTAACTCGACCATATTTCTCAATTTTTTTCCAACATCCTGCTTGCAATAATATGGCTTTATCAAAGACTTGTCGTGAATGGACTTGCGCCTTTCAAGTGGAACTATGGATTTTTCTAGCTTTTTCAGCTGGGGAATTCGCCCAGAACTACGGGTGATATGTCCTATGTCGTTCTTTATGTATTTCCCTATCTGGCTGCACACATAGACATTATCGGCTCTCATTTCGAAGAAATATTTTATCACGCAGTCGCATGTCATCTTCGATAAAGTCCTCCATGCGGCAGAGCCGGAACTATGAGATTCGCTGCAATATGCGACGCCACACCATTCAAGCAGCTTTGTTCTGTACCCTTTATATGGAATGTATTTGCTCACTCCGATTCCAGCAGCTATCCATATTATGCTTTCGACAGACACAGATAGAACAGAGTCTTTGTCCATAGTCTCGTCGACATAAAGATTTCCGTCCCAACGGTCATACGGCATTGAATATTAATTTGTAAAAATAATTAAAACAGTCTTCCAAAAATCCTAGCATATTTCAAACTACAGAAATGCTTATGCTTTCGCAAGTCTAAGTTATTATTTCCTCGCTGTGACGAACCAGTCCCACATTTTAGGCCTGCCCTCGAACATTTCAAAATCGCTGATGTCCTCTCTGTATGGATAAAGCACCTTAGAAAGCTTGACGTTCTTGAACCCCGCATCCTGGAGCCTAATCTTCAGCTCAAACTCGTAATAGAACTTTTGGACGCAGTCGCCGTCGTCGTATGTGCCTTTGACGAAATCATACCTGTCTTTTTCAAGTATCCTCTTTGTGATTTTCTCCGCAGACTGCTCGTCACCGCACTTTGATAGCTGGTCGTCAAGTATGAGGAACCCCTGATACAATATCGAACCCATTGAAGGGAATATTCCAAAGAACATCCCGTCGTCTTTCATCGTGCTTCGTATCGATTCCAGCGCCTTCTTCAAATCGGATATATTGGAGAAAAGCACGGAGTTTACAGAAACAGCGACATCGAACTTGCTTTCGAACTCGGACAAATCTTTCATATCCTTCAAGAAAAAGTCCACATTGGGGGAGTTGCATTTCTTCCTTGCCTGCGACAACATTGCTTTCGAATAGTCTATGGCGTACACTTTTTTAAACTTGCTAGAAAGAAAACCGAGCGCGTCCCCGCATCCGCATCCTATGTCAGCAGCAACCATATTAGACGTATCTATCTCTGAAACTTTCTTGAAAAGCGGGTTTATCACACCTTCTTGGAACGGACTCACGATGCAACTGTGATAGTCTTTCGCTATCGCATCCCAGTCGCTAGCGTTCATAACAATGAATCAGCTAATTCTTCTTATGGCTGGGGTTCATTGGTATGATGAGCCATAGCACCAAATAGATGAATATGGCAGCTCCCCAAAACAAGGAGCCGATTATCCACAAGACCCTAACAATTGTCGGATCTATGTTAAAGTGCTCGGCTATTCCTCCGCAGACTCCGCCCAATATTTTTTCCTTGCCGGATCTGTAAAGCTTCCTAACTCCAGATTTTGCGTCTTTAGACATGATATTATACTAGTTTTCAATGTTTTTATTTCTCTACCCACGAGAATTTTCGCTGCAAAGTCTTGGAATAATACTTTTTCCAATCAAAACCAACCTTCGAGCACCATTCCTTGTAAACCCTGGGATCTATGTAGCTTTTTAGCGAGGTTCCGAGATTGTAGTCCTTGGTCATCTCCTGCTCCTCTATCTGCAGCTTCATTGACTCCAGATACTCCCTGTCCTTTATTTTTTTCTTTTCTATCATTTTTTCCAGTTTCTTCTTCTGAGCCGAGAACTTTGAATTCAGCTTTTTTATTTTCTCTCTCTGCGACTTGACAGCCCTCTCCTTGGACGACGCCTTTCCTGAGGCTCCAGACTTTTTAATAGACTCAAGCTCGCTTTCCATTTCGGCGAGTTTTTTCTGGTGGGATGAAAGCTTCTCCTCGTACGCCTTCTGAGATTTCTTCAGCTTGTCATTCATCTTCTCGAGCGAGAGCTTGCATTTCTCCTTCCTTTCAATTAGCTTCATCTTCCTCTTCTCGAGAGAGTCCTGCCAGTTTTTAGGTATGGTTCGCTTGTGGTTGCAAACTATAGCAGCCTGGAGATTAGCGATTTTAGCAGCATGTTTTTTTCGTGATTCGGCGTCGCTTTCCTTCAAATTATTCTCCTTAAAATACTTTTCAACGGCCTTGGTCGCATGGTATGTTCTGAAAACCTTGGCGCTCATTCCGGGCGCGACCTCGTCTAGGAAATCACTGACAGTCTCCGATCTTATGCCGTCGAAAACCCTCGAATCGGGGGACTTGGCAATAGACAGAAACTCCGACAAGTTCTTAACAACCTGCTCTGGAAACTTTACCTCTTTCTTTAGACGAACCGAATCCTTTCCAAGGAAGTCGAACTCTACCAAGTCGCCACCTTTCAAAATTATGTTTTTCTTGGCGAGAGTTGATGCACCCACAGTGTCAGCTTCGTCCTCGTCCTTCTCGTCGCCGACCCTTATGTTAAGGGTGTCTATGAGATATGCAACAGTCGCGACCTTTCTCCTTTTTATGTCGTCAGAAGCCATGCTCCTTTCTATATGCTTCCTTATCTCCGGGTATACTTCATCTAGCGTTGAAGCCTTCTCGAACTTTTCTATCTCCTTTCTCTGCCTTATGTGAGAGTTCTCGGACAACCAGACATACTTTTTCTTACCAGTCAGCTTGTCGTCCCATCTGGCGACCCACATGTAGTCCGGATTCCATATAACTTCCTTCCAATCGCCTTCGGGAACCTTTGAATCTTTAGAAAGATTTAGAGTTATGTCTGATTTTTTAGCACCCTGCTTCCACCTTCCTCTAAGCGGATGTTTTCCCCTTCCCATGAATATCGAGCTCGGCTCTACCACGTAGTTGGATATTTCCACAGGTTCTCCGTCAACAAGCACATAACCGTACTTTTTCTTGTTCTCCTCGCGCTCCTGCTTTCTCTTCGCAGCAAGCTCTTTCTTCTCCTCCTTGCTCACGTTGGCTTTAAGCTCGCGCTCCCTTTGCACGAATTCTTCTATCTCGGAAAAATCGAAATCCTCCATCTTCGCAGAACCTGCGCCAAGGGCCTTGCAGAAGTCCTCGAAAAAGTTTTTTGCGAACACAGGATCTTCCACATACTCGGTGCCCAGCTTCTTAACCCAGGCTATCGCCATCTCTTCCTGGTCGGGAGTTAGAGCTATCTCTTTGCCTTTTAGTTTTATTTTGAACCCATTTGGTTCGTACTCAGATACGACCACACCGCTATGCGAAAGGCTTTTCATACAATCACGTTTCATTCATTTGTATATGCCGTTCTTTTTAAATCTTATTGTAGAACTAAGAAGAAATAATTAAAAATAAAGAAATTTCAATTACGTCTTATCGTCGCCTTCTTTTAGCTGGTCTTGATTTTCTAGCAGGCTTAGCTTTGGAAGTCCTGGATTTGGATGCCCTCGACTTTGATTTTGCGGCTTTGGGCTTCTCCTTAACCACAGTGACGTAGAACAGCTTTACCACGAAGACCACCGCTATCCAGAATATCAAATCCACTATCAGATTTGAGTATATTATTTCTAGCGGCGCGTTCGGGTATATCACCTGCATCATCCATGGCAGAGGCATTCCCGAGTATGCAACGCCCAAAACAGGGCTTGATACTATGCTAACTTCGGGGAAAGCACCTACAATGTAGGAATTTCCGAGAAGTCCCGTGGCTAGTGTAACTAGTATGCCTAACAAGACCACGAAAGCTATCATCTTGTTGTTCATGCACATAGGATTAGTTTATGTTTTAATCGACTTAAAAACAGATGTTTACTTTAGCTGTTTCAATGTCTTTATGCCGACTATTTCGTAATAAGGTATTTCCTGGCCAGACTCTAGCTTACCTTTTAGTTCGTCTGGCACTGGCATCTCAAAAACTTCATAGCTCTCCATATCCATCAGCTGCACATTGTCTCCCGCTATGGAAAGCACCTGCGCAAGGTGCTTGTTCATTATAGGAACGCTCACAGTCTCTCCTGAAGGCTTTACGATGCTCCTGCTTTTTCCGTCAAGTATACCTTTCGCGTCCACCCGTATTTTGGAATGTCCGTGTTTTCCGCTAGAACTGGCTTGGACTTTGTCTACCTTACATGGTATATCGTCTATCAGTATGAACCCTCCAGGCTTTAGTTTGTGTATCGCTGCTGTTGTTTTCATAATTTCACATCCTGTCGGACCTTGTCGCCATTATAACATCCTCTCGCTTGACAGTCACCCTCTTAGCATGCTTTGAAGCAGCTATCGCGTCTGCTGATATCTTCTCGGCAATCTCGAGCATGATCTGCCTGGTCTCTTTTATTGCAGAGTCCGAAACCCTATCCGCTCCAGCTTTTCTCATCACACGCTCCAAAGGCGTGAGCGGGAAATCTTTGACCAAACACTCACCTCAAGCGACCTTACGTTATCCATAATTGTGCGCGCATGATTTTATTCCTTACGCAAACGCGCACTATACCATATTTTAGTGATAATATGCTCTTATAGTCTGTATTTTTCCACTGAAAAACAGTGCCATGGAAAGATTTAAGTACTTTTCGTTGTATAGTTTTAATAAGTTTGAATACAGGTTCCACTTTTTAGTGATGAAACCCGGAGTGATTCAAAATGCCAGCAAAAAAAACCAAAAAGAAAGCTTCAAGTGCTAGGATTACCAAAAGAAAAAGCATGACAACTCCTCAATCGCCATCCAGAAAGGGAAATGTCTGCCCTGACTGCGGCGGATTGAAATTTATAGAGGATCACTCCAGGGGAGAAAAGTACTGCGAAAAGTGCGGCTACATCATGAAGGAGGACATTGTCGACACTGGGCAGGAGTGGAGGGCGTTCGACAGCGAGCAGATGAGCAGGCGTGCAAGAGGAGGTGCGCCGCTGACATTCACAAAGCACGACAAGGGGCTGACCACTGAGATAGGCAAGGGTTTGGGAGAACTGTACAAGGTTCCTGCTAAGAAGAGGGCTCAGTACTACAGGCTTACAAAGTGGCACAAGAGGCTCATAAAGTCAAAGGATAGGAATTTGTCATTCGCTCTTTCTGAATTGCAAAGAGTGATTTCATTCTTGAATCTTCCTAGGCCGATACATGAGAGGATAGCCAGATATTATGAACAGGCTGTCAACAAGGGTCTGGTCAGGGGAAGAAGCATAGAGTCTGTGGTAGCTGCTATAACTTACGCAGTCAGCAGGGAGTTCGACTCTCCGAGAACGCTCGAGGAAATATCAGAAGCGAGCGGAGTTGAGAAGAGGGAGATTGGAAGAACTTACAGGTACATATCGAGGGAGCTTGGAATAAGGATACTTCCTGCAAACCCGACCAACTACGTCCCCAGGTTCTGCAGCATGCTAAGCCTCAGCGACAAGGTCCAGGCAAAGTCAATAGACATTTTGAAAAAGGCAAAGATTTTCGACATAACTTCAGGAAAGGGGCCGACAGGGGTTGCGGCTGCCGCAATATATGTAGCGTGCGTTCTGAGCGGAGAGAAGAGGACTCAAAGAGAAGTTGCTGACATTGTCGGCGTTACAGAAGTGACTATAAGGAACCGCTACAAGGAACTGATAGAGAAGCTCGGCATAGAGGATGAAGTCGAGAAGAAAGCAAAGGAAGACTAGATTAATTTTCAAGTAAATTTTATTTCTGTAATAGATTGTCAGAAAATTATAAGACTGATTTATTCTTCTTCGGTTTCATCTACGTCCTTTATCCCTTTGTCCTTCAATACTTTGGCAAGGTCCCTTATCATCTTGCGAACGAACTCGCGCATCTGGTATACTTCCTTGTCTGGCAGCTCGCGTATGTTCTTCTTGTCTTCCTCGAGCTTGCCTTTCATACCATCTATCCTTTCCCAGATTTCAGAATAGTAAGGCTCTATAAGCTTCGTATCTATGAATTCCTTCTTGAAAGTCTTCTTTATTTTCGACTCGTCCTCGGGCATCTTTTTCAGGCTCTTCAGCGCTGTGATTGCGGCCTTGTGCATAACGTCGTGCGTCCTCTCGAGTATGTTCTCCTTCTTCCTAAGCTCGAGAGCGTTCAGCAGGCCAAACATTGTCTCGACGTATTTTTCAGACTTCTTTATCCACTCGTCCACCATGGCTCCGTCTGCGTCCATCATCTCCTTGTGCTCTATCTTCTTTCTTACCTCTATTATCTCCTTCAGCCAGTCGGCATACTGCTGCTCGAGTATGCCCGGCTCGACAAGGAATTTTTTCACGTCGTCATAAGCCTTGTTAGGCACGGGCGGGGCGAGCCCCATGAACATCAGAACAGCCTGCGTGGTGTTCAGCATCGCATAATAGCAATCCTCTGCAAGCATGAGCAGCTTTACAGTCTTGGCCCTCATCAGCTTCTTAGGAGCACCTTCCATGTAGTTTTCAATGGCTTCCCTGGTCGAAGGTATTCTTCCCATATTAAGCAGCCTCTTTATCGGAGCGAAGAACCCGGAGTCGTACACAGCTATGCCCTCCTTGATGAAGTTGTATATTATAGGATGGCACACGCGGGCATAGTCCCAGAACTCTGTAAGAGTGTAGCTCGGCTGGACTGAAAGGACGTCTGAGAACTTGCTCGCTATCTTCTCTATCTCAGAGTCTATCCTGTCGTGGTCTTCGGATGTCATCTCCTTTACAGTGTCGTCCACGACCATGAAAACGTCGATGTCGCTTTTAGGCTTGAACTCATCCCTTGCGACAGAGCCCATCATAACAACGCACTTTATCATCTCGCCGTATTTCTTCAGAACTTCCTTTGTGAATTTCTTCACTTCCGCCATCCTTTCCTCCTTTGTGGCAAGCGATTTTTTCTTCTTCTCTTTTTTCTTTTCCATTTCAATCACCAATGTCGGACCTCAAGTCTTTCGGCAGAATCCTGTTCATTCTTTTGAATATCTCATTCGCGAGCACAATTGCCTTTTCCACGTACTTTCCGTCCACGTTCTTAACAGCGTTATGGTCTATATCTTTCCACAGCTTGTTAAGCTGCTCGAATTTTTTGACATAGACCTGCTCAAGCTTTTTCTCCTTGACAAGCCTGTTCAAGAATTTGGGCATGTCCTTGGCGTCCGGCTGCTCCTTGTACATGTTCATGACAACTGCCTGGCATATGTCCAGAGCAGTGTATCTAAGCTCGAAAACCATAGATTTCAAATCCATGGTTATCTTTTTCAGTCTCGCCTTGGAAGTCTGGGCTTTCAGCTTTATGGTCTCCTCGCTCGGCGGTATTAGGCCCATCTCAAGCATCTGCTTGACAGGCTTTATGAATCCAGTATCGTAGATAAGAAGGCTGTACCTCAGAAAATTAACCAGCTCCGGGCTTCCCATTTTCATCCACTGCCAGAATTCCGTCAAAGTTGTTGTTTGTATGTGCAGGTCCTTCATCTCGTGCGCAAGCATTTGCAGATGGGCGGTCACATTGTTCAAATCTGTCGTTCCCTTTGTCGCTGTGTCGTCCAGCACGACCCAGATATCCGCATCTGATCCCTTTACCATCTTGCCTTTTGCAGCCGAGCCGAAAATAAGAACGGATTTTATGATGTTGCCGTACTGCATTCGCGAAACATTTGTGAACTTTACAACCTTTCCGAATATGTCGTCTGGGACTTTTTTCATGTCCTTATCGCCGACAGACTGTTTTGGGGCGTCCAGCTGCTTTTCCAAGTTTTCCATTACATCAACATCCGAAGCCTTTACGAACTATATTATGGTTTATTGGAGTGATATATAAATATTTACATCACTTTTTAGTAGTTACTACAACAGCTCCTCCTTCTTCCATTTCTCCTTGCCGACCTTTGATATAGCAGACTTTCCCAGGTATGTATGCGATTCTTCTGGAACGACCATCAAACCGTCTATCGGATCCACTGCATGGTCCTTGATTATGACCCTCTGCCTGTCCTCTGATGCTACGTTCGGCCCGGAAACCCCGAAGAACTCGGGCTTGTTTATCAGCTGCTCCGGGCTCGTTCCCTGGTTCAGCTGGTCGACCATCAGGCGCAATGCGACAACGCTCTGCTTGAAAGGATCCTGCTCCCCTCCACGTTCGTATATGAAATAAGTCATATGATGCTTGCCCAAACCGACTCCCACGAGCTCCCATAAAAGCTTGTATATTTCCACATCGCCTATGTCGACCTGTATGTGGTGGTGCAACGGAGTTGGCTTGGTCACGTGCAATGACAATATGTACTTGCCCGCGTCAGGAGCCAGCTTCACAAACTCCTTTATTTCTGTATAAGCGTCGAACCCCTGGGTCGCTATGTGCTCAAAGTCTATGAGCATGTACAGCTTGTCCGTCTTCAGCTTCTCGCTTATCGACTTGACAGCCGCGTAAATCTGCTTAGGCCTGCATATCAGATAAAGGCCGGCATATTCAGGCGACCTGGCGTCAGGTATCTCGAGCGTGATCTTCAACTCACTGGCTATCTTCTTCAGCTTCTCATATTCTTCGCCTTCTCCCACTTCCGACTTTATATCGCCGAGCATTCCGTCCGGAGCCTCGCTCTTCATCCATTCAAGTGTTTTCTTGATGTGGCCTTCTATGTACTTTGCCGCGCACACCGAGTAGTAGAACTCCTTGAACTCGCGATCGTTCTCCCTCTCCGCCTGCTCCCATGCGGCGTCCAGCCAGTAGTCCACACTCCCATTCGACTTTCCAGGCGAATAGCTGAAGCTTTTGTCCTCCCTGGCGAAATAGACTGTCTTGTATTTGTCAATGACGCTCTTGTACATCTTCTCCATGGTCTTCCAGATGTCGTCGTACGTGTAGTACAGGTAGTGGGACATTATGTGGTACCCGTCTATGATTCCCATAACAGCCCTCAGCTCCTCGCTGTCCCA
>CAYRDB010000012.1:0-19780 GCA_964423085.1 uncultured archaeon | reverse complement strand
ACGTTCCAGACAGTAGACGGAAAGAGCGTATATTGGGACGAGGGATTGACTGGAGCTTCCAATACAACAATAGCTGCCTCAGGACTTACGGGTATTGAGATAGCTGCAGATGTTGGCGGAAGTTTGGTCTATGGAGCCAACGGATATGACAAGGTCTACGTGTTGTTCGATGACGCTGAAACACTAAATGCTAGCTTTACAGGATATCCAGTAATCATAGGATTATGGGATTCTGTAAACAGCAGGATAGCGTCAGATGCTACGGTGAATGGTACAGCTGTATATGGGATGTTTGGTAATGGAACAGCAACCCAGTTCAACTTCACATTCGCAATAAGCTATTCGAACGGCGCGGCAGCTGGTGATCAGCAATACCTTACCATAAGTGTAAGAACCCCTTACACAGCCGATGGTAGTGCTGCTGGTGATGTCTTCAATGCTATAACAATAGGATCGACGACATACAACAGCTCTGTAATAGTCAATTACAGAAACAAGACATCTTGGACAACAACTCCACCTGCATTCCAGCTTTACACAAGCTCGAGTGCTCAGGCAGAGGATGTTCAGGTTTTGTCTACTGACGTTTCAGGCACTATGCAAACCGTCAGTGTAGGAGTGTCGACACAGGATGTTGTGTCGGATTCCGGTGCTATAGTAGTGAATCCAAATGCATACTCAGGCTCAAACAAAGTGGTGGTCAAAGTACCAGCGCAGGTTTTGTACGCCAAGATGTATGTTGGTGAACTAGGTGGCACAACTGAAGGTGGTGACGTGTCATACACGAGCTATCCGTCCGTTCCTATAACCTCAGCCATAGCCAAGCTCGACACTGAAATGTCAAGCTTGAAAACAGCAAAGAACCTCATCCTGGTAGGTGGACCATGTATAAATGACTTGGTAGCCGAATTGGCCAGCTCTGGCGACTTCGACTATTCATGTGATTCATGGCCAGCAAGGGACTTTGGTCTCATAACTGCCATAGATGACGCCTTTGCGACTGGCAAGGTAGCGCTAGTAGTCGCAGGAACAAACGCAGCTGAAACACGCGTAGCAACTTCGGCACTGCAAATGTACGACACTATACTGGATGGTGTAACAGCCGGCTCAGTAGAAGTCACTGGTACAGTTGGAGCGCCTGTAGTGGCTTAAGTGTGAATCACTACGTGCAACCAGATTTTGACCCTTTCTTTTTTTCTTTTTCCTTATAATCGCCTTCTGTCAAAAGCATTTAATATCTTGCCGACAATAATTAGGTAAGTGGTTCGATGGTCAAGGTGACTGTGAAAGTTTCGAAAAAGATGGTTGCTGTGGCAGCGGTTTTCGCCCTTGTCGCATGCTCAATCATAGCCTACGAACAGCTAAAGTACGAGCCTGTCACCACTTGGAAAATGGGCGACATCGACCTTTATTTCAGGGCGGACTTGAACAGGGCTGCCGACGTGCCGGTGTATCCGGGAGAGGCGCAGGTTTATTTCGACACCATGCACCAGCTTGTCAAGAACGTGACAATAGCGGTGAAGGAGACAGACGACAGCTCGTACTATTCGGTGGAGGCTTTCGAGATAGTGAACAAGATGCTTTTGGCATACAGCAAGATGTTCGGGTCTGACATCAAAAGCGGCTACAGTCTGCCTACATTCGACGTGCAGTTTGTGGACCAGTACGCCTACTTGCCCGGAAAGATACAGAATCCGATAATAGCGATTGTGCATCCTGACTTTGCAAACGAGACTTCAATCAGGAACGAGGGCCATGTGACCTATATTTCAGGACAGACATACGAGGAGCTGGACCTGGCTGTTGTAAAGTTCCTGATGATAGCGCTGGACATTGAAGTTTAGTCTGGAATTTTTAACTCTGTTTGCTGAATACTAATTGTTGGTGCTATGATAGACAGCATGGTCTTTGACATAATATACATGATAGCCATTTTTTTCGGATCTTTTTTCATAATATTCCACCTTCACCTGTGGATCGACAACAGGGAAAAGCTGGGTCTGAAGGGAAGCTCTAATCTAATCCCTACGATGAGCCTCATAGTGCCGGCATACAACGAAGGACACAACATAGAGAAGACTTTGGACTCGCTGAAAGGTCTGGAATATCCGGAAGGGAAGCTGGAAATTATAGTAGTAGACGACGGCAGCACGGACAGCACTCTTGAGCTCGCCAGGAAGAAGGCCAAGGAATTCAGAAACATGAAGGTCCTGACCAAGAAGAATTCCGGAAAGGCGTCAGCACTGAACTTTGGGATGTCAAAATCCAGAGGAAAATACGTGGCTGTTGTGGACGCGGACACTCTGCTCGCGAAGGACGCGCTGATAAATTCGGTAAGGTACTTTGACGACGACTCTGTGGGAGCTGTCACGTCCCATGTCCTTTGCAGCAGGAGGGACAGATTCTGGGAAAGGATGCAGAACCTGGAGCTCATGATGATATCATTCTCCAGGAAGCTGGAGGAGTACGCGAACATAATATGGGTCACTCCCGGTCCGCTGAGCGTGTACAGGAAGGACATACTTGAGAAAATAGGCGGATTCGACGAGAAAATACTTGTGGAGGACGTGGAGGTTGCCTGGAAGCTGAACAAGAACGGGTACAAGGTCAGGATGGCGCTGGACGCATTCTCATACAGCCTTTATCCGAGCTCCTTCTCGGTATGGTGGAAGCAGAGGCTAAGGTGGACAATAGGCGGTATACAGACTCTTGTAAAGTACAAGTCCAGCATAAAGGACATGAGCAACTCGGTGGGCTCGTTTTTCGTGCCCAACGCGTTCCTAGGGTATTCGCTGGCTGTGATAACCATGGGCCTTTTCGCAGCGGTTTTCGCAATAGGCTCCGCGGAGTTCCTAGCGTACATAGCCAAGGCATATTCGGTGGGCGCCAATCCTTTCGGCGGTTTGGAGTTTTACTACTACGCCGACTGTAACCTTATACTGGGCGTGATTGTCATGGCTCTTACTCTGCCGCTGGCAGTTGCGTCTCTTAGGATGCACAAAGGCATGTTCAGGTGGCGCGACATACCGGTATTCTTATTTATCTACCCGATACTCTATTCATTTGTTACAGTCTGCGCCATTTACAAGTACGCAAGAGGGCAGGCGGGGTGGATGACCAAATGAACATCTATTCTAAGACCATGATTTCTACCATATCGATATTCCTTATAGGGATTATGCTCGGAGTCCTTGTTGACAACATGCGCGTCAGCGAAATAAAGAGCAGCCTTTCGGAGAGCGAGATGTCGTGGGAGGACTACAGGCTGCTGAACACGTTCATAGGCACCCTGAGAGGGGACGAGTGCGAATCCGCGCTGAAGCAGAACCTAGAATACAACTCCATGATATACAAGTTCGGAAGCGAAATAGAGAACAAGATAAAGGTATCCAGGTTCTCGCCGGAAGCCCAGCAGGAATGGAACAGGTACGTTCTGCTCCAGTTCCAGTTCTGGATGAACTCAATAGAGCTGAAGGAAAAATGCGGCTTTGACTATTCAAATGTGGTCTATGTGTCAAGGATGGTGGAGGGCGGAAGCGAGGAAGTGGACAACAGGCTGCAGTCGAACATACTTTTGGACATCAAAGAGAGGTGCGGAAGCGAGATTATGCTCATACCGCTGACAGCCGAGTTCGGGCTCGAGTCGGTTAGCGCGATAGTAAGCTACTACAACATCACAAAGTTCCCGGCTGTGATAGTCGACGAAGAGTATGTGTTCCAGGGAATGACCGAAGCAAGCGAAATCGAGAAGCACATAGGGTGCTAAAGAAGCTTCAGCCCGGAAGTGACAGCGTCTATCTTCTCCTCTTCGTCCGGTCCTATGCCGAGGCATGTGGCAGTCCCGGGGTCTGTCTGCGTCAATCCCGCATCCCTTACAAGAAAATAAGGCAGCCCAGCCTTTTTCGCAGCGTTCTTAATCGAGTTGAGCTGCTTTATGCAGTCCACCTTTAGCACGACCTTCTTAGAACCAGAGTCTTCCCATTCGTCGACAAGAGCTTTCGCGGCCGCCTTCATGCTGCCTATGGAAGCGTGCGCCACCTGCGCAGCCATCTTACCTTTCCCCATATCCAAGTCCTTCCTTACAACTATTGCTTGTTTGTACATGATTACCACCCAATAAACTCTGACACAAATTCTATTCCATAAAAGAATCCCAGCGCTATGAATGTATTCAGCAGCACCTTGCCTATAATAGAAGCGAGCATGAACTTTTTGAAGTCGTACCTGAATATTCCGCACACTATGCCGAGTATGTCGTCCGGAAGCGGCGTGGCCGCGAAAAACAGCACAGCAAAGAACGCTTTTTTTCCCTCGAACCACTTGCTGTACTTTTCCACATGCTTCTTGTACTTCATCTCAATAACTTTCCCTCCTCCCTTTCCGAGCGCGTAGCCGGTGGCTTCTCCAAAAGCGCTACCGATGCCGGCTAGTACGCCCACTATCCACGGATTCAGGCCGAGGCCGACAGCAAGAGGGATGATGAAGAATGCCGGAATCGGCAGTATTATGGACGCCGAACCCACAAAGCTTACTATGAAAATTCCGAGATACCCCAGGGAGAGTATTATTTCATTTCCCCACTCGGTGAACTGCATGGCTATCGAGGATGCGTCCATTATTAAATTTATCCTTTTTAATCTAATATACATCAAGGTAGTGTAATGAAATTTGCGGTGCTTTTCGCGGACGGCTTCGAGGAGATAGAGGCTTTTTCTGCTGTCAGCGTGCTCCGCAGGGCAGGCATGTCCGTGGACATGGTAGGAGCGGTGGGCAGCGTGGTGTCCAGCGGCCACGGAGCCAGGGTCATGATGGACGCACGTCTCAATTCTGTGCGCGCAGACAGCTACGACGGTGTAGTTATTCCCGGAGGTTCGCTATCATGCGACAACCTTGTTAAGAACAAGCCTGCACTGGATTTTATACGCGCTTTTTACGAGCGGGGAAAAATAGTTGCTGCGATATGCTGCGCGCCTAAGGTTCTTCTGGAAGCGGGCGTGCTTGAGAACGTGAAAGCAACAATATATCCAGGCATGGAGAAGGACATACCTTACCCTAGGAACGATGCTGTTGTAGTAGACCGCAACGTTATAACATCAAAGGGTCCGGGCACTGCGCTTGAATTTTCGCTGGCCATAGTAGAAGCCGCGTCCGGAAAGGCTAAAGCCGCAAAAATCAGGAAAGACCTTGTGCTCTGAGCAAGATTTAAGTAAAAATGCCGATTAAGATTATAGAAGCCAGCCCCGTCGTCTAGTGGCCAAGGATGTCGGGCTTTGGGCATTGTCCAAAGCGCTGATTCAAGGATGATGGAAGACACCCGGAGACAGCGGTTCGAATCCGCTCGGGGCTATCTGTTCGGATGTGGACGATTTGTTCGAAGAATTGCTTACATGGATAATAGTTTCGTACGGGAACATGGGCCTCCTCATAGCTATGATAGTCCAGACCATAATAGCTCCGATACCTTCCGAGCTTATTCTTGTCATGGCGGGCGCCATAGGAATAGGGATGGTTGACATACTGATATTTGGTTGTGGCGGGCTGGTCATAGGGTCGGTGATAGCGTTCTTCATAGCGAGAAAGGGCGGAAGGCCCGTTCTAAAGAAGATGATTGGCGAAAAGTGGACAAACGCTCTCGACGGCTGGGTTTCCAGACGGGGCGCGAAGGCCATATTGATATCCAGGTTCATACCAATAGTTCCGTTCGACCTCATAAGCTATGTGAGCGGCGTTACTACAATTAGCTTCAGAAGCTATTTCATAGCAACAGTGCTGGGCGCGATACCAAGGACGATTCTGCTTGCGTATTCTGGGGAGGTTGCCGGAGAGCTTATATCGTCTCTCGGCATGGGTTTGGAAGTGATGATAGCAGCGGGAATAACGGCAATCATCGTGTTCTTCTACCTTGAAAGGAGGGGGTATGTTAAGAAGCTTGAAAGGACGCTGCTGGCAAGGGTCGTGAAGAAGCTAATAAGATGATGCGATGCCTGACTGGAAGACGCATTTCATATTCTCGCTTTTCTTCGTAATCGCAGTTGTATACGTTCTCAGCATAGTCGGTTTCCATCTCTCCGTGGGGGAGCTCGCTGTGATGGTCGTGATATCTGTGTTCGCATCGCTTTTTCCGGACGTGGACACCAAGAAGTCCAAGATAAGGACGGCTTTTTCTCTAATAGTGGCTTCCGCTTCTGTGGCAGCGTATCTCGTCTTCTTTTTTGAAACGTGGTATTACGCGCCTGCATACTTTGCGATAATATACCTTCTGATAAAATACATACCAGCGAAGCACAGGGGCGTGACGCACACAGCCGGATTCTCGGTTATCTTTTCATTCCTTCTTGCAATAACATACGTCATGCTCAGTTCGTTTTCAGTCCAGCATTTTCTACTTTTCTTCACGGTCTCCCTTGCGAGCTACAATCTTCACCTTCTTCTGGACAAGAAATAGTCAGTCAGCTGATTCGAATAGCTTCTTGTTGGCTTCAAAGTATTTCTCGGGAACGCTTTCTTTCATCGCATCCAGTATCAGCTCCTTCTTCACTGGAAGCAGGTTCCTGGCGCTAGCTAATCCTATCATGTAGGCGTTAGACATTACTTCGCTCCCACCGTTGCTTATTGCAATTCCTGTGGCATCCACAAATATTGATTCTTTCACAAAACCTTTCAGCCTGTCTTTTATCTCGTCTGCTGACGGGTAGCTTTCTCCCTCCAGAAGCACCGATACCGGTCTCACCTGGCATGTGTTTACAATCATTACAGTCCTATCCTTGGACGCGTATTTGGCGGCCCTCAGAGCCTCAAGCGGCTCTAGCGCAATCACAAGGTCTGCATGTCCCGGCTTTATCACAGACGAGTTTATTTTTTTTCCTATCCTTATGTGGCAAGGCACGCTGCCTCCCCTCTGGGACAGCCCGTGAAGCTCGGATATCTTTACATCGTAACCCTGCTTTACCGCAGCTTCGGCAACAAGGTATGCGGTTGTTATCACACCCTGGCCACCAACTCCTATGACTACCATGTTGAAATCTTTCATTTGTCTTCCCCTTTAGGTTTGATTTTTCCCTTCGCCAGTTGCAGACATGAGGCGCACCCCCAGCACATCTTCTCGTCTATTGCGAGCTTTCCGTCCTTCTCGTAGTATGCCGGGCATCCGTAGTCTTTCAGTTCCTTTTCTTCGCTCTTGTCAAGCTCGCCTTCAACTTCGAACTTTGCGACAGGCCCCTTCCTTTTCTTCGCTTTGTATTCGAGCAGCTGGCACGGTCTCTTTGCAACAATTACCGAAACACCATCCTTTCCGAGGAAGTCTTTGACCGTCTCCATCATACTGCTTATGTTGAACGGATCCACAACCTTCACGTTCTTCACGCCGCACGCCAAGGCTATTTCATCGATTTTTATTGGTTCTGACTTTCCGGGGAGCCCTGTTCCTGGGTTTGGCTGGTGACCCGTCATTGCGGTAATCCTGTTGTCCAGGACTATTACAAGAACGTTGGAGTTGTTGAACACCATGTTTATGAGCGCAGGTATGCCTGCGTGGAAAAACGTGGAGTCTCCTATGTACGCTATCGCCTTCTGCGGGTTTTCGGTAGATTCGGTCGCCCTGCTTATTCCGTGAGTCACGCCGAGCCCCGCTCCCATTGCCAGCAAAAAGTCAAGGGTTTTGAAAGGAGGGAACACTCCTAGCATGTAGCATCCTATGTCGCCGCCTATTACAACATCTTCGCCAGCGGCTTTTTTCACAGCATAGAATGTGGCCCTGTGCGGGCAACCCGGGCACAGCACTGGGAATCTTCGGGGTATTCTGATGTTTGAGAATTCCTCCATGTGCTTGTCATAATCGAAACCTGCGTCCTTTCCCAGAAGATTAGCCACAGCCCTTAGGACCATCTCGGGCGTGTACTCCCCTTCTATCGGGAATCCGGTTGCTTTGCCCTTTCCTGTAATCACAACCCCTGGGTTGGAATCCTTCGCAATCGCCTTTACATGGGTCTCTATGAAAGGCTCCAGCTCCTCGACAACCATTACAGATTTGAGGCCCTTTAGGAATTTCGCAATCATCTCTTCAGGCATCGGATTAAGAGTTCCGAGCTTCAGCACAGGGAGCTCAGCCCCCAATTCTTCCATGGCGTCCATGACATAGTTGTACGATACTCCAGATGTTATTATTCCGACATCCGACTTGCCTTCGTTGATAATTTTGTTCAAAAAGTCCTTTTCAGAAACTTCCTTTCTGATTCTTTCAATCTTCGCAGCTATGTCAGCGTGCATCCTCACTATTTTCGGCGGGAAATTGTCGTATTTCGCCAGATCCCTCACGAACCTGGCTTTCCTATCACCCCTAACCAGCTTGCCCAAGCTGACCAAGCCAGTCGTGTGGCTTACCCTGGTCGTCAGGCGTAGAAAAACCGGAATCCTGTATTTCTCGGAAATGTCGAATGCCGCCTTTGTAAAGTCTATGCACTCCTGCGAGCTGGAAGGCTCTATCATGGGCATGTTCGCTATTTTCGCGAAGCACCTGCTGTCCTGCTCGCTCTGGGCGCTGCTCCATCCGTTCGGATCGTCCGCGAATGCGACAACCAGGCCGCCTTCCACTCCGACATACGCGACCGGCGGTATGGAGTCAAGGGCAACATTCAGTCCGAAGTGCTTGAACGAGACCATGGACCTGAGTCCGGAGAAAGAAGCGCCGGCAGCGGCCTCGAAAGCAACCTTCTCGTTGGTGCTGTAC
The DNA here is from genome assembly GCA_964423085.1 of uncultured archaeon. GTDB lineage: Archaea > Aenigmatarchaeota > Aenigmatarchaeia > CG10238-14 > SCSR01 > JAUWZS01. The sequence continues at coordinate 11,055 of CAYRDB010000012.1, read as the reverse complement.
TCGAAGCATATTCCGTGCTCATCGGCCACTTTGGAGAATGTGTCCCCTATCTCCGATGCTGGGGTTCCGGGGAAATTGGACGCAAACTGAACTCCTGATTCTAGCGCGCCCCTAACAACAGCCTCGTTTCCAAGCATGAGAACTCTGCTTCCCGGATTTTCTGTCGAGACCCTGCTCATAGAATCACAAACTACGCTTTTGTTATAATATAGTCCGCGCGGATTTAAAGCATTGCAGAACCTTGGTCCAGTTTGGAACGCAAGATGACGAGGAAGCTGTTGTTAAAAAAATAAAAAATTAAAAAACCCTAATTCACTTTTTCTTCTTTGCCTTTGCTTTTTTCTTCGCCATTTTTTTACACCCTAAAGTGTTATAATAATTATTTGACGAACTTTCAATATAAAGTTATCTAAAAATTTTCAATCAAAGTTTTATTTCTCTTAAACGAATAATGATTATGAAAATAAAGTTGTCAGCAACATTCGAGGGCGATTGCATGATATGCAAGCAGAATACCGTCGTTTTCTCAGCAGGAGACGAAGACACGAAGAAAGTTGTGACGCTGTGCGAGGAGTGCGCGAAGAAACTTGGAAACATGTCTACTTCGGATGTCATAGAACAATACGGAAGGTCGGCGGAGAAAGAAGCTTTCTCGGACGGTATGCAGATAACAGGAATAGACAAGCTCCAGGAGAAGCTCAGGGAGAAAAAGTCTACATCGGAATCGAAGTAACATCTGTTATATCTTTTAACTGTCCATAATCTCTTTGGGGCGACCTATGGAGATAGACTACAGCAAAGTCATGGACAAGGTCAAGTTCTGGAAGGCCGCAATCGAAAGCTCAAAGGACTTTACAGGCACGTCTCCTCCGTCGATATTCGTGGGCAAATACAACTATCCCAAGGTTTTCGTGGGCGTCCTCGCTCCGCCAGTTCATCAGGAGAGCAGGGAAGCGGAGATGATGGACTCTCCTGAAAAGTGGTACGCCAATAGATTGTCGATTGACAAAATACTCAACTACCGCGGGCAGATGATATACTCCAGATTCGAATCCCCTGTGAGCAGGCCTTCGGGAAAGCTGGTGGAGACAACTCAGGAGATAGCGATGGTCAAGAGGCCTGCGGACATCGAGGTGCAGCTGAAGAAGCAGCCGACGTTCAACTTGAAATTTGACTCCTGGGCAACTCCGATCGGAAATCCCGCGCCAATAGACAAGGTCAGGCTGACCGAGAACCCGAAGATAGAGAGGAAGGTGGACTATATAGTTTCTGACATTGATTTGAAAGCGGATAAGGCGGTGGGGAGGCTGTACGGGTATGGGCTGCCTGTGAGCAGGATACAGAAGATATTGTCTGCTGGTCTGGTAGGGGTGCGGATACAGCGAAGGCTCGTTCCGACGAGATGGAGCATAACAGCAGTGGACGACATACTCGGCAAGATGGTCATAGAGAAGGTGAAGCGCAACCAGGAGCTGAGCGAGATAAGGGTGTTCTCGAACGAATATCTTGGCAACCATTACGAGATAATTCTTATCCCCGGCGCGTACGAATACGAGCTTGTAGAGGCGTGGGATTTGGACAAGTCTCCGCAGATAGGATCCGATTATGAGAGGAACTGGCTGAGGAAGAAGTATGCGAACCACACGCACGGAGCTTTCTACAGCGGTAGGCTCGCTGTAGGCGAGTATCTGGACAGCATAAAGCGCCAGGCCGCAGCTCTTATAATCAGGGAGGTAAGGCCCGAGTACTACGCGCCAATGGGAATATGGCAGCTGAGGGAGACCGTAAGGGACGCATTCAACAAGCCGTTCGAAAGGTTCGACACATTGGACCAGGCTGTTGATTTCGTGTGCGGCAGGATGATGTGTGGCAGAAAATGGATTGTAAAAAGCGAGCTGATGAAGAATTTCAAGCAGCAGACCAGGATAAACCAGTTCTTCCGAGCAGGTGTTTACCACCACGGGTTTTAGCGATTATACTTTTCGGGCAGCCACAAAGTTTTCTTCATGAAGAAATGGTTGTTTGTAGTGCCGGTTGTTCTGATAGCTTCAGTTGTCGCGTGGCAGTTGGCTGAAGGCGCGGCTCCAGACTGCAAAGGTTCTGCCAAATGCTTCCTCGGAACTCTAGACAAGATAGTCGACGGAGATACAGTAGAAGTGGACGGTCAGACTGTGAGGCTGTCGCTTGTGAACACTCCGGAGAAGGGCAGCCCCGGATATGATTATGCCATATCGTTCCTTGAAAGGATATGCCCGCTCAGGTCCAATGTGCTGGTTGACGAAGACGATATGCAGATTTCCCGCAGCCACAGGAGGGTGATAGCGGAGGTTCACTGCGAAGGTGTTAACCTCAACGAAGCCCTTCTCGATTCCGGCAACGCGTGGATACTGGAGGACTTTTGCGAAAGGAGCGAGTTTTCAAGCGAGAACTGGGCTAGATATCACGGCTGCTGACCTTCTTCTTTTCGAGCGCCAGCGCGCCCTGCCATCCGCACTTTCTGCACTCGTACATCATTCCGAGCCACGGCTTGAAGTTCAGGTTCTCGGACTTGCATTTGGGGCAGATTTTCTTCATACCAATTCATATTCCGTTTGATTTCTTATATCTTTGATTGAACGCCCGGTTCTGGCGCAATATCTGAATTTAAGGCTTGATTGAAAAACTATATTTACAGGCTATCGTAATGGGAGACTGGAAAGACAACCATGCCGAGTTGACAGAGCGGTTAACACGCAATATCTACAACGCTGGTGGGTTGAAATTCGGAAATTTTAAATTAAAATCTGGGCCTATTAGCCCTTACTATCTTGATGGAAGAAACCTTCCTTCTTCCAGAGTTATTGGGCAGACACTAGTCAAAGATATAACAAAAGCGCTTTACCTCACCGCATCCAACGAAGTAGGACTGGACAATTTTGATATGGCAATAGGCATTCCTGATGCCATAGTGCCATATGTTGGCTGTCTGACTTACGAGTATGGTATACCGAGCGGCTACACAATAAAGGTATTGAAAGACCACGGTATCGCCAAATTCGTTCAGGCAGACATTCGCGATGGAGATGTGTTGCTGACCATGGATGATTTGATAACTTCTGGCAAAAGCGTGATTGAGAATCTCGATGGAAGGATTGCTAAGCAGTGTGAACAGGATAATATTCATGCAATGGTCAATGATTCAGTTTTTCTGATAGATAGATTGCAGGGTGGTGCTGACAACTTGATTAGCCATGTTACCGAATACTCGCCCAATGGAATAAAGTCGCACGCGTTCATGACTATACTCGATATGATAGAAACTTTGAATGGCGAAGGTCTTCTTTCAGACAGTAAATACAAAGAAGTCAAAAATTATGTAGAAACAAGTCCCCCAATACGTCTTTGCTAGCGTTTCTTCTTAGGTTTCGCTTTTGCTTTCTTTACGGGTTTCACGCTTCTGGGCTGCACTTTTCCGAATTCCAATGCCGACATGCACTTTCTGCACGTAGGAATCCCGTTCTTTATTATCACGTCTTCGAAATCAAGCTTTCCGTGGTTTGGGCAGAACATCCTTGCTTCCATTCGAACTACCCGCCGTGATACCCGGGAAGCTTCATAGAAATAAGCTGAGCAACGCTAGCGATTAGCTTAGGTTCGACAACTATGATGTCGCTCGCGGTTATTATGCCCTTTATTTTGTTGTCCTCGACGACCGGCAGCTTTTTTATCTTGTGCTCTGTCATGAGGTCCACAGCGGCTTTCACGTCCTGATCTGGGTCTATGGTCACAACTTCCTTTCCCATTATCTCCTCTGCTGTCGTGCAGTCAGGATCCTTGCCCTCTGCGACAGACTCGAGAACGTCCCTCTCGGTCAGTATTCCGACTATCCTGTCGTTGTTTATCACAACCAGGCTTCCTATCCTAAACTTGTTCATGACTTTTGTAGCTTCTCTGACTGTAACGTCAGATTTGGCGACTACAACGTTCTTGTTCATAACGTCCTTTACTAGCATTTGATATCAAAGACATATTATGATTTCAAATTATTAAAACTATTATTGCGTTGAATCACTGGATTTAGGTTACACGGGTTCTTCAAAACATCTTTTACGGTAGCCAAAACGATTTATCTCTAAACTCCGAATTTTCTTCTGTTGGGCGCTTGCTCAACTTCCGGAGGGATTGGATGGACCAAATGGAAGAAGTTCTAGACGTGCTGAGGAACCTAAAGCGCAGGTACGACGGGCCGCTTCCCTTGAGAGAGATATTCAAGCAGCTCATTGACGATAGAGTTTGCGACTCTGCAAAGTCGGTTTCCGACTGCCTGAAGAAGCTGCGCGTGGAGGGAAAGATAAGGACAGTCAACACGGGAGTTGACATCGAGCTCCTTGAGAAGGTTCACATAGAATATGTCCAAGAGTCGCTAATTCCGTTCGGCAGGTGATTGCATGAAGTCTAAGAAAGCCAGGCCGTACAAGACTCGCGCTGAAATAAGGGTGGAAAGATTCATACTCGATGAGCTTGACAGGTACATCAAGCTCCACAAGGAGCATGAAAAGGACCTAAAGTACATAGGGTAGCTACTTTTTCTTTATTCCAACTTCCTTCTTCTTTCCTATGAATCTAAGAGTGTACCCCACGAATACCATTACCGATCCTGCCGCAAGGCAGATTACGAACATGCTAATCACAGGCGCCATCATGCTCTCAAGCATGTCGAAAAGCGCTATTCCACCCAGACTTTCGGTGCCGATTGCGTCTGCAAGCGCAATCTTGCCGGCTTCCATGAAAATATACGTCAGTCCGACTGTCACCATGGACCATCCAACTCCCCTGAACCTGTCCGGCCAGTTCTCAGAAAGCAAGATTACCAAAACAGCAAATCCCAATGTGGCCGCTGCCGCGTAAATCTGAGCCTCTGTGAAGAACTCGTTTCCCTTCTCCGAAAACAGCACAAGTACGTCTCCGCGCTGCACGCAGGTTATGAATTCGCAGTCGTACTCCTTGTAGTATATCTGGTCGAAGAGCGGCGTGACCATCATCTCGGTCGCCAGCTCTTGCACGCTCTGAAGCCCGTTCTCCCTCAGTTCTTCGCAGTTTATGGTCACTGTCTGGTTTAGCTCTATCACCGGTATTTCTATGCTCTCCTTGTCTCCGCACTGCTCCAGGAGCTTGTCGTATATTTCCTGCAGATCCTCTTCAGAATTTCCAGTGCTTCCTGAAATCTGCTCCATTTGCGAGCCTATGATTTCATTGAACACCGCGTTGAGATTTTCGTACTCGGTGAACTCCGCCATGCCCACTGAGACTATGAACAGTCCGAGAGCTGCTGTAAGCAAGAGCTTGCTTGCGAACCTCCCCGCACCCCTCAAAAATCCCATAATAATCTTCTCGTTTAGAAAGAGATAAATCAGGCATTTCTGTTTCTGGAGTTTTGCTCAGGCTCGATAAACATCTCGCTTTCTATGTTTTTCACGTCCTGTGATATCGCTATCCCCATGTTGGAGAAGGAACCCAACGCGCTTCTAAACGCGCCAAAGGTCCTCTTAACAATTCCCGGCGGCTGGTACTTTTCTCCGCTCAGCGTGGCTGCCAGCATCATGAATCCCGTGCTAGACGCGGAGCCCTCGTCCATGGACATTATCGGCGTTCCTGTCACAAGGCTGTGTGGCATTTTCTTCTCGAACGGTATCTCGCCCACAACCGGGACTCCCAGAACGCCTTCGACAGAGTCGCTGAAAAGCTCGTGCCTGCCCCCAGTCGACATGTTCAAAACAACGCCGACCTTCTTCTTTCCCAGCTGCTTTAGCACGTCTATGCACCTGAGAACATCGTTCACCATAGGTATGAACGGAGTGGTCACGAAAAGTATCTCGTCCGCTGCGTTGAGCACGCACACAGCCTCCCTGCCAAGCCCGGGGGCAGAGTCAAGAAGAACATAGTCCACCTTAGGCCCGACTATCTCGCTTATTGTCTTTTTGAATTTTTTCAAATCCAAGCCGACAAGGCTCTTCAGGCTGAGAGAAGCCGGTATGAACTTTACTCCGTCGTAGTTGTACATCGCAGACTTTATGTCAGCGGTTTCCCTCATGACGTCGTTGATTGTCTTCTTGTAGTCGTTGACTCCTAGATAGTAGCTGAGGTGCGGAGTTGAAAGGTTGCAGTCCACCATGACAACGCTCTTGCCAAGTTTCCTAAGCGCCAGCGCCAAGTTTGCCACAACCGTGGTCTTGCCGACCCCGCCCTTGCCAGAAGATATTCCTATTACCCTAGTCAATAAATCACCAGTCGACAGCAAACAGTAGCCATCTCATCCATGCTTTTTTTTCCAAACACCTTTTTTTCCAAGTTAATTTACGTACCCAAAACCCAACCTATAAACAATTATGTGGTTCTGATTAAATAAAACTTTACAGAATGTCCGCGAACGTATATATTCGAAATATTTCTAATTTATTCATATGCCATCGAATCCTGCGATAAAAACGAGCAAGCTTACCAAGAGGTTCGGCGATTTTGTGGCAGTGGACGGCATTGATATTGAGATAATGCCGGGCGAAATATTTGGAATCCTCGGACCGAACGGTTCCGGCAAGACTACATTGATATCCATGTTTTCCATGCTCACGTCGCCAAGCTCGGGAACCGCAAAGATAGTGGGGTTGGATATCATAAAGAACCAGGACGCTGTGAGGAATAGCATAGGAGTTGTTTTTCAGGATCCAAGCCTAGACGACAGGCTTACCGGTCGCGAGAACCTAGAGTTTCATGCGATGCTGTACGGAATTGAAAGGAAGACGATGGCAAAGAGGATAGACGAGGTTCTGGAAATAGTCGAGCTGAAGGACAGGTCCGACTCTCTGGTCAGAACATATTCGGGGGGCATGCGCAGGAGGCTGGAGATAGCGAGGGGCCTCATACAGTACCCGAAGGTTCTTTTTCTGGACGAGCCGACGCTGGGGCTGGATCCGCAGACGAGAGACCACATATGGGAGTACATAAGAAAGCTTGCCAAGCAGGAGAACATAACCATTGTATTGACGACCCACTACATGGAGGAAGCCGACATACTATGCAACAGGATTGCAGTCATAGACAAGGGAAAAATAATAGCTCTGGGCACTCCCAAGGACTTGAAATCCATCATAGGCAGCGAGACAATATCGATAAAGGTGGAGAACGGCGATCACCCCGGTGTGAAGGAAAAGGTCCTGAAGGCTTTCCCTAAATCTAAAGGATTCGACGGCAAGTTCGTAGTATACGTTAAGAACGCAGAGAGAAGCATAAGGAAAGTTTTCGAGGACGCCAACAAGGCCGGCATAGATATAGTGGAAGCAAGCGTTCACAAGCCGACCCTCAACGACGTGTTCCTGCATCTCACTGGGAAGGAGATGAGGGACGAAAAGGTCGGTTCGATGGAAAACGTGCGCCTTAGCGGAATCCACAGGAGAAGATAGTTATGGCAGACATGAAAAGGGAGCTCATGGGAATATATGCTATTTGGCTTAGGGAGTTCAGGCGCATGTATAGGGACAAGGCGGGATTCCTGAGCTCGGTGGCCAGGCCTGTGATATGGCTGCTGATAATGGGCGTGGGCTTGGGAAGCTCGATGTCATTTTCAGGTGCTGGTATTGACTACCTCCCTTTCATAGCTCCAGGCATAGTCGCGATGAGCGTTCTGTTCACGTCCCTGTTTTCAGGAGTGTCTGTGATATGGGACAGGGAGTTCGGATTCCTCAAGGAGATGCTTGTGGCTCCGATATCAAGGAAATCCATCATAGTGGGGAAGGCGCTCGGCGGCTCGACTTGGTCCATTATGCAGTCTGTCATAATAATAGCGATATCGTTCGCAATAGGCGTACAGTTCCTTCCCACAGTGGTTCTCACAATACTGCCGATAATAATTCTTGTTTCTGTTGGGTTTGTCTCAATAGGCATAGCGATAGCTTCGATGATGGACACTATGGAGGGGTTCAGCGCAATAATGAACTTTATTGTAATGCCCATGTTCCTGATGAGCGGGGCCCTTTTTCCAATAAACAACCTGCCGTCTTACGTCAGCTGGATAATGTACATCAATCCCATGACCTACGGGGTGGAGCTGATGAGGTACGCATGCATAGGCGTGTCCTCTTTCAACCCTCTGATAAGCCTGGGCGTTGTGGCAGCGTTCACTTCTGCCAGCGTGGTATTGGCTAGCGTTCTTTTCAGCAGGAAGAAATAAATCCTCTGAATACAAACTCTGGTTAGGTTCACGATGAACGACAAGCAGTTCTTCTTTTACCAGCCTCCGGTCATGGCTAAAAGGCGAAGGGAAGTCAAGCGGCCGAAATGGACTTTCATATTCATAGCCACGTGCGTGGCTGTCTTTGTCATAGACTCGATATTCGGCGTATGGCCGGCTTTCGCGTTCACTCCTGCCAATCTTCTGCAGACCCCTTGGACCACCATCACTTCGATATTTTTTCACGCCGACATCAGCCACCTGTTCTTCAACATGTTCGCGCTTTTCATATTCGGAATATACCTTGAGCCGAGGGTTTCTACAAAGCAGTTCCTAGTGCTCTTCTTCCTGGCAGGCTTCCTAGGTAACATAGCGTATTGGATGACCGCGCCCTACGGCGCAATACCTGCTGTCGGAGCCAGCGGCGCGATATACGGAATAATGGCGATGCTTGCCGTCCTCTATCCTGGTCTTGTAGTGTACATAGGGTTCGCGCCCATGCCGATAATATTCGCAGCAGTGCTATGGTTCATACTAGAGTTCACTGGGATTCTGTTCCCCTCGAGCAACATAGCGCACCAGGCGCATCTGGCCGGACTGTTGGCAGGGGTCGCTCTGGGATTGTACATACGCAGGCAGAGGAGCAAGCTGGTCTTTTTCTGGCAGAAATAGTCAGTCCTTCTTGCTTTTCGCGTACTTGCTCCTTTCAAATCCCTTCTTGTAGGACTTGTACCGTTTCTTCTCCTTCTTCGGCGGATCGTAGTCGTCCCATCCCATAAATATTATTTAGAGCCTGCTAATTAAAATTCGGATGCTTAGTATTTCCTTCCCCATTTCCTCTTAAGGGAGTCCCAGTCACGGTCCTTGCTGTAATCGCTACCGCTCTTCCACGGATTCTTTTTCCTGTTCTTCATAATCAGAAAAAGCACAACTGCCAGAACGCTCACTATCACTATCGAAGCTATGATTATCGGATAGTTTTCGCTGCCGTTTGAAGTTTCTACATATCCGCCCGATGACGCGTCGTCGTAATAGCATGTGTATCCCGAGCAGTAGTATCCGTCGCTGCAGTCATCGTCCCCACAGCAGTCGACATTGGCTATGTTGCTTATGCAGACTTTCATTCCAAGGTTCTCGTCGTATTCGCAGCTTTCGGACACGAGCTGCAGGTTGTTGCACGACATCCCGCCGCAGTCCGAGTCGGTTTCGCATTCTTCTGACAATGTCTCGTTTTCTACGATAACAGGCTCCTCGACTGTCGCGTTTTCATACCCTTCAACAGTCGTTGTAGCAGAGCCTATGGGCAGTCCGAATACAGTCGCTTCCTCCCCGCTGTCGAAACCGGTCGCAGAAATCGATACAATGTCTAACCTGTAAGTGCCCCCAACATTTCCCATCATATAAGTAAACAGTATGTCAGCGCTCTGGTCCTTCTCAACTTTGAACCCGTTGTTTATGTTTAGCATCGCCACTCCGTCGTTGAACATGTATTCAGAGTACGCCAGGAACATCTCGCCCTGATCATATTCTCCGTTTCCGTTCTGGTCAAGTATCGCGTATATTGCGACAACCCCATCCTTGTCGTCCCCGGTGCCGTCAGCAGTCAATGCCAGAGACTTTATCACGATTGGCTCAATCGATGCGCTTGCCGATATCTGGAGCATGGGATTGTGGCCGGTGTTGTTTGAAGTCCATTCATGGTCTGACGGCGTGGACTCGCCGGCTGATATGGTGAGCGTGGGTATGAGCGCCTGCGCCACACTGAACCCTGCCGTAGATGAGCTGTTCAGAAAATCTGTGCTGCTGTTGTACACCCCGTCCATGTCGGTGTCCGCCACTATGTCATAATTTCCTATGGAAGGAGACTGCCAGACAAGAGTGACAGGCAGGTGCCCGCTCGAGTTTGTGGACGCCGACGTGTAAGTGGCGACGTCAGTGAGGTTCATTCCGTCGACCCAGCTGTTGTTGTTCATAACCTTGTAGACCCTGACGTTCTGCTCTCCGGAAGTTATGTTGGCGCTGGTCGCATAGACTGTCTCGTTTGTGTAGAACACGCTCTTAGGGGCGCCCGTCTGGTCGCACGTCCAAACCGAAGCGCTGGCAGGGGCCACTATGACAGCCAATGCCAGTATAGCTACCGCTATCTGCCAGATTTTCATACACATTATTTGTCCAAGATAGGATAAAACTTTTAATTAGAGCGAAACCTAATTTTAATAATGGCTTCAAAAAGAGCAAGGGGTTCGAAGAAGAGGTTCCTGGGCGCAATGGCGATACTTGCATTCGTTGCCGCATTTTCTTTCCTGGTCTCCACCTATATAATATCTCTCAATGTAAGCCTTACGACAGTCGCCATAGTCTCAGTTGTTATAGTAACGACCATAGTAATGCTGATGTACTTTAAGGGCAGCAAGAAACCTAAGAAGAAAAAATAGTCTTCATCCTATGTATGTGGGCTGCTCCTCATTGACCTTTTCCTCGTGGATCTTTTTCCTTCTCTGCTCGAATTCGTTATAGTGCTTTTTCAGCGTGTCCGTAAGGCTCGGCCCCGAGTTTTTCATAGCGTCCTCAAAGTCCTTTGCGGTGACCTCCTTTGTCTTGAGGTCCTTCCTTAGCGCGTTCATTCCGGCTTCCCTTACCACTGCAGCTATGTCCGCGCCCGAGAACCCTTCCATCTTCTTAGCAAGCGACTTGAGGTCCACGCCCTTTATCGGCATGTTCTTCGTGTGTATCTGGAGTATTTTCATTCTAGCGGTCTCGTCCGGCGGAGGTATCATCACGAACCTGTCGAACCTTCCCGGCCTGAGAAGCGCCTGGTCTATCATATCCGGCCTGTTTGTCGCAGCCATCAC
>CAYRDB010000011.1:0-21681 GCA_964423085.1 uncultured archaeon | reverse complement strand
ACGCGGCCGCTTCCCGCTATCCTCGGAAGTATGTCGGTCTGCGACGCGACCACGATATTCTGGCCGGGCTCGCACACAATGGGCTGGGACGCCAAAAGGGAGAGCTTACCTGACGCCGACTTGACTTCGCACGACACTATCTGTAGCCCGGCGCTCGCCATAACTCTGACTTTCTCCTTGAGCTCCTGCTTGAAGAACTTGTTCTGCTCGAAATCCAGCTCCAGCTCGGACGACTTTCTTACAGGATTGTCCTTGGAGCACACCACGAAACCGCGCTTTATGTCCTCAGGTTCTAGGCCCTTCAGGTTCAAGCCGACTCGCATGCCCGCGCAAGCCTGGTCGATGTCGTTGTCCTGCGATTGGATGCCCTTTATTGTGGCAGGCAAGCCGGCAGGCTCGACCAGCACTTCCTGGTGCTTTTTCACGATTCCGCTCTTCACCACACCCAGCACAATCGTCCCTACCCCCTTCACCTTGAAGCAGTTGTCCACAGGTATAACAAGCCGGTCGCTCTCGCTGTCCGGACGCTTTATACCGGAACCGAAAGAAATTATTCCAGTCCTCAGCTCCTTCTCGTCCCTGACGAACTTTGCCGATATTCCCGCGCTCTGTATGAGCGGCTTTAGCTGCTCCTCCATCGCCTGGTCTGCGACGAAAAACACAACAGGAAACTCGAACTCTGACAGCGCGACTATGACCTCCCCCATTTCCTTGTCAAGCGAGCTGACCACAACTGCCGGCATGTCAGCCATGCTCATACATTCAAGGACCGGCTGTATCTTGCCACTTTCCGAGTTCGGGCAAACGTAGGTCAGAACCCCCTCAGAGCTGGAGTGGTTGTAGATTGCTATGTCGTTCGTGGTGCCCTTCTTCCCGAGCTTGGACGCCAGAGCATTGGCGTCCTCCCTCTTTCCGAATATGCCGACTGTCAGATGCATTTGTTAAGTTTGCATAGGAATAGAGATAACCTTTGCGACTAGGCGTAAACTTTTGATTTTCCTTCACTGCACTTTACATAATCAAGGTGCGGCATTATTCCCAGATGGTCACCCATGTCTGAGACGTATGCTGTAAGCGACACGCTTTTTCCAATATACTTGAGCAAAGGAGATATGTTGCCTCTTATGACTCCTATTTTAGCGCTATTTTCTTTTGGAATGGTGGCGTAAATGTTCATCCCCGGATGCAACAGCCCTATCTTTATGTCGTAGAGCTTCTCCGCTCCGGGAATCCTGTTCCTGACCCCTATCAGTATGCCCAACTCGGAAAGCATTTTCTCGGTGCTTCTTTTTTTAGAGGCGCGCGGAAACCTTTCCAGAAAATATTTTTTCATAAAAAAATTCGCAATCTCTTCGTTTAGAATCACATTAACCATTTCTTTCGGCACTGAACTCATATTTGGAATGTGGAAATAACAGATTTAAATGTTATATTGGATCATCCGTCGTGGACCATCTCCACTATCTTGCAAGTCTCCTTGAAGCCGGCTTTTTTGTAGAGATTGTGCGCTATTTTGTTGCTTTCCTTCACGCTCAGCATGGGAGTGTATCCTTTCTTGGAAATGAACGCAACAGACGCTCCTAGAAGACCGCTCCCATGTCCGCGGTTCCTGTGCTCCTTCTTCACGAACAGGGTTATCTCTCCGAGCCTTTTCTCCCTTCGGAACTTTACGCTTACAAAGCCGACAACTTCTTTTCCCACCATTTTAACAAGAACGACAATCGGGAACGGGGAAAGTTTGCCCATGATTTTCGTGGCAATTACGTTCGCGCGGATGTATAAAGTCAAAAGAAAGGACTCTCCTCCTATTATAGGAATGGTCTCATGGGTATCGTTCTTTATTCTGAACACTTGAATTATCTCTGAAAAGCCGGCCAGTTTGATTTCGCTCTTTCCCTTCAAATGCTCATCCCCACGCACCGCAAGCTTCAAATCGAAATTGAGAAAGGCGACTTGAAGCTTACACCTCTTTATTCAATTTGGATACATCCACTTTTAAATGAATTCTTCCGCAACCTAAATGTAATTTTTCTCATCCGCCTTGACCTTGTCGTTGTCCAAATCTATCGTGATGTCATAGATTTTGCTCATTTTGTAAAGCTGAGATTCGAAGCTCTTTTTTTCGTTGTCTGCGCATCTTCTCAGATGAAGAAGCCTTTCCGCGGTTCTAACAACAGAATCGACCATAGCAATAACGCTTTGATAATAATATTGGGAGTTGCAAATATAAGTGGCGTCGAGAAAATGTTTCTGCAAGAAATTTAAGCGTTAATTGCATTTACTCCTAGTATGAGGAACATCTCCCTGGATGTCGTGAAGGGCAGGCTGACAGACCAGAGGGTGGATGCCCTGTTCAACTCCTCGAACACGTATATGATTCTGGGAAGCGGGACTGCCGAGGATGTAAGGAACGCGGGAGGCTACCTGCCTGCTGGCGACAACGCATACTGGAAGCTGGTCGAGAAAGCAAAAAAGAACAGCGCTCTGTACGATGTACTGGAGTATGTGCACAAGATGAGACCGACTCCGTCCAAGGCGCAGAAGGCGCGTCTGGAATATCTTTCTGAAAACGGATTTATGGAGCTCGGCTTGGGGGACGCTGTTGTTCTTCCCAGCTGCGACATCGGACATGGAAACGGGCCGAAGTTTGTGGTCGACTTGGCTGCCATGACCTACAGATGGGAACAGCAGCCGAATCCTCCGATAATACGTGCCACATTAGACACAGTAAGGCAGTCTGTGCTGAATGGGCTTAGGTATGCTGACAAAAGGGGGTGCGAATCGGTCGCAATACCGGTCATGTGCACAAGAAAGGGCGGGCTGACAAAGGAGCAAAGCTCCAATGCCACCGCGTGCGCTCTAATGGATTTCAGTATGATTAGGAAATCTGTCATTAATGTGAAGATAGTGCTTTATTCTGAAGAGCTACAAACTGAGGAAGACTGGTTCAGAAAGTTCTACATTTTCTGATTAATCCAATTTTTAAGAAACCGTAAGATTTTATATTATTCAAAAAGTATTTTAATATTTTAATAGTGGAATAATATAATCTTTATAATATGTATCTTTAGGTCTTCTACAAAGTTGACATATTTTTTCTTTTTTAATTGATTTGAATTTTTCATCTCTTCTTTTTTGAAGTATTTCAATGCTATCTTTCCAAGCATTTCCTAAAACAACCGAATTCGTAGAATAATCACAGCAACACATGATTACTGAACCATCCCATTCAATATTCAAAGTAAAGAAGAGCTTTTCACACCAAACTTCTTTAGTATCATTTACATTTTCCCAAAATTTCTGAGGATATTGACCACCTCTATTCCAAGCTACCGTTGGTCCTAAAACTTTTATATCCTTGTATGGGGCTAGAAGCTGAATATATTTATCTGATTCAGCTATATCATTCGTTATAGTGGATCCATCTAAACGACTAACCCTCCAAATCTCAACGTTGGTTTTACTATTAGAAATTATTGAAAGACTTTCTTTTACTCTATGAATAACATCATTCAAATTAAGGCCTGTAATAGACTTATATTTTTTATAATTAAGTGAATGAATGCTTATTGCAATATTTGTTAAACCAGCTTCAACAAGGTTTTCAGTCATATCTTTCGTCAAAGTACTTCCATTTGTAACAAGTTCTGTTTCAAATCCATAATAATTCCCTTGACGTATCATATCTACTATTTTAGGATGAAGAGTAGGCTCTCCTAGACCACAAAAAACTAGCTTTGGAAATTTTAGTGAATTTATATGATTGTTTAACCACATTTTTTTCCTATAATTGTTGAGTTTGCTTAAAAACATTGAATATTTATTAAAATCCATGTGACCTAGTTTTCTTTTCATTTTATCTCTTGGGCAAAATTCGCAATTTGCATTACAGAAATTTGTAGGTTCCATTTCAACTCGGAGAGGTTCTGGAATCGGTGGGTAGTATGGGTGGTTTATCATAAAAGTTATTCGCTCTCAAATTCTTTGATACAATTAACTATATCTATTAATTTTTTTCTAGAAATAGATTTCACTAATTTTAAATCTTTTATAACACCTTTAAAATTACTTTTCAAATCATTGATTGGTTTATCTGTAACTATGCTCAAACTAAATCCCATTATTTTTCTTAAAGAAGATACCACAAAGACAGTAGATGTTTCCATATCAACACTCTTTATATTCATATTTGAAAATCTAAGAATTTTATCTTTAGATTCAACAAATCTTCCATCAGTTGTCCATGTTTTTCCTATGTGTGTTTTAGCATTATTTTTATTTAATATATTTGAAATTTTTTTAAGAGATTTCAAATCTGAAATTGCTGGAAATTTTTTATCTACATACTGATATGTTGTCCCTTCATCTCTTATGGCAGATGATGAAAGAACAATATCTCCAACTTCTATTTTTTTTTGAAGAGATCCACATGTTCCAATTCTGTATATTTTTTTAGCACCTCGTTTTATCAATTCTTCTACAAAACATGCTGTAGAAGAAGACCCATTTGATTGTAGAAATGCAAATCTTTTACAGTTGATATCTTTGACGTATACCAATCTATCTATAGAAAAACAGTAAAATCTCTTTCCATTTGTAAACTTCTTACATATTTCTTCTAGCATCCAATGTTGCTCAAGTATAACTCCTATATCTAAAGAATCGTTCCAATCCAAAAGAGACTCTTGAACCATGAATTTGTTATTGTTAATAATGCATTTATCTTTATTATTTTAGACTATAATCGTGAAAAATAATGGACCTATCTAAAATCATAGAAGATTATTACAGAATTCCTGTAGAAAATATAACTAGACTTGAATTTGGATTCAGTAATATAAATTACGAAATATCGTCGTATGGAAAATCATACATATGCAGGATATCTCCGCAAAATAAGATTGGCCATATAAAAATGGAATTAGACATTTTGTCTAAGCTGAACTCTAATATAGATTTTAGCATACCTTATTCAATAAAGGCGAAAAATAACAGAGATTTTGTAAATATTAATGGTAGTATTATAACGTTATTCAAAAAAATAGAAGGAGAAAATGCATCTTTATATAAAAATAGATTGGAAAAATTCCAAGAAGATTTTGCTAAAAAAACAGCAAAGCTTCATATAGCACTTTCTAAAATTGAATTATTCCAAAGGAAATATGACCATGTGCATGCCGTCAATTCGTACAATAAAATATTCAAAAGTTATTTTTATTCTAAAAATCAAGATGCATGGCAAAAACTAATTACATCAATTTATCCAAACCTAATTCAGGAATCTGAAAAATATATATTTTATTTGAATAATAGTAAAAATGAATTTGAAATGATTCATACAGATTTGCGCTTAGAAAACTTAATACTTAAAGATAACAAAATTGTAGGTATAGTAGACTTTGATGATGTATTATTTGGATTACAATCATACGACCTATCAAAAATAATGATTGATGTTTTTGGAAAAAAACATAATAATCATTCTAGTATTGAAAATATCATCGATATAGATAATTTTGAGAGTTTTTTTTCGACATATCTTGAAATAAATTGTACAAAATCCATAAACTTTATACAACAAGTTGTTGAATTATCAAATCTGATTGCTATACAAGTTCTTTCTATTGCTGGGAGGAATCCTGATTTTAATCCTAAAAAAAGAGTTGAATCTATCAAAACTTATTCAAACATATTATCAACTCTTAGTAGAAAAGAGAACTTGGATAAACTAATATATAGATTGAAAATGATACAACACAAATAGCTACTTTACTATGTTTAGCATTTCTTTGTGAATCTTTCCGTTAGATGCTATGAATTTAACAGCATCGTCTCTTAATTCATCACCATTAAAGTCTGTCAACATACCACCTGCCTCCCTCAATATTAACATACCTGAGCATTTGTCCCAAATTGGAAGGTTTGAATAGAATGATATACATCCATCATACCTACCAGATGCTATATAGCAAAGATTTAGATTAAGTACATGTCCAAGCAACCTTAAACCTCCGGTTGTCATCATATTCACAAATATCTTTTCTAATTTTCCTATCTCGTGATTTGGAAAGGCTGATAAAATAATTGTTGATTTTTTGATATCTGTCGAATCTGAAACTTTTATTCTTTTTCCGTTAAGAAAAGATCCTTTTCCTTTTTCAGCCATAAAAAATTCGTTGAGTACTGGATTGAAAACTGTCGATAGTATAATTTTGCCTTTATGCTCTAAAGAAGTAGCTACGCAAAAATTTGATAATCCTTTGGAATAGAAAAATGTGCCATCAAGAGAGTCTATTATTATTCTAGTGTCTTCACCACCAAATTTTATTTCACCGGACTCCTCCATAAGTAATTTGCCGCTGTATCCAGATTTCTTTAGCTCGTCAATTACAAGTTTTTCAGCGGCTTTGTCCACTTCAGTTACAATATCATTGAAATACTCTGATTTTGTTTGAAAATTTAGTTTCCCAATATTTGGAAAATATTTCAGATGAAGCTTGCCTATCATTTTCGTTATTTCTATTATAAACTTCTTTTCATCCATACAATTCATTTGAATCTTTTGTTTATAAAATAAAGATCTTTATAGTTATCTTTTTCATCGAATAGTAATTCGAATCCATTTTTTACTAAATAGGAAATGATAGCTCTTCTAAGATGCTGACTATGAAATTCTACAACTATTTTTTTAATATCACCCAAAATTGGATTTCCACCTTTTAGAATATCTAATTCAGATCCTTCTGAATCTATTTTTAATATATCTACTTTTTTAATATCAAATTTTTTTAACACACTTGTAAGTGTTGTTACCTTAACTTTTATCTTTTCTATACGATTATTACCAAACCATTTTTTTCCAATTATATGAAGTGATCCAACTTGTGTAACCCCTTTAACTTTCTCGAAAATTTGTATCCCGTTTTTTGAAGACAAAGCTTCTCTTAATAAAAAGCATTTTTTTATATTATTTTCCTTTATGTTTTTCTTTAAAATATCAAATGCTTCTTTGTTGGGTTCAATTGCTATTATAATTGCATTTTTTACTAATGCTCTGACTTTAAGAATAAAATGACCTTCATTGGCTCCAACATCTATTATAATATTTTCATCACCTTTGATAAAATTGAATGCGGTATGGTGATGTTCCTTGAAAATCTCAAAATATGTATGCAGTGTTTGAAATACATTGTTTTCGTTGAGCCATAATTTGTTATTTCCTATAATTAAAGGATTTTTTTGAACTTGTTTAAGTTCAACTAGACCTTTTTTATTATTTAGATTATCAAAATATTTTTTTATATATTCTATTTTTTCAATTGTCTGACTATTTTTTGCATTTTTCAAATACCATTCAAAATCTAACTTAATCATATAAATTTATAATTAATTTTCTAATAGATATCTATGGTTGAGATTGCAAAAAATATTTTCATGTTAAAGAGAGATGTTCCATTTAAATACGGATTTGAAGTAGTTGAAAGAAAGGGAATTGGACATCCGGATACACTATCTGATGCGCTAGCTGAAGAATTATCGAGGTATTATTCAAACTATACATTGTCTAATTTTGGATCGATTTTACACCATAATTTTGATAAAATAGGTTTACTCGGTGGATCGTCACATGTTGAGTTCGGAAAGGGGTATATGAAAAGTCCTATTCGCGTTCTTTTGAATGGTAGAGCTTCAAGTAGATTCGGAAATACCGAAATACCAGTTAAAGACATTCTCGAAAAGATAACTATCAACTTTTTATTACAGAAATTTCCATCTCTTAATCCAGACTCTGATATTAAGATATATTATAACATCAGTACTTCTAGTAGTCCAGGAAATGTAGAGAGCACTTCAAAAAATAATTGTTCGAGGAGATATTGGTTTGAACCTAGAGGGAGTCAAGATTTGGGAGAGCTTAAGGAACTATGTTCTAATGACACATCATTAGGCTGTGGATTCGCTCCTTTGAGTGTTACAGAGAAAATTGTATTAGAAATAGAAAATAAACTAAACTCAAAAAGATACAAAGAGTATAATCCGTGGATAGGGAGTGATATCAAAATTATGGCATCTTTGATTAATGGTTGTCTTGGAGTTACTGCCTGTATCCCACAAATAGCTGATTATGTACCAAATATCAGGTCTTATAATGAAAATATACAAAATGCTAGGATGGATATTTTTAAAATAATAAAAAAAAGATTTGACGAAAGTAAAATTACTATTAACATCAATACAAGAGACAAATTACATACTTGTGAACTTTACCTTACTGCTATAGGTTCTTCTATAGAAAGCGGGGATGAAGGGCTTGTTGGAAGAGGAAATAGAATAAATGGTTTGATAACTCCATGTAGACCAATGAGTATTGAAGGTGCATGTGGTAAAAATCCGGTTTATCATGTAGGCAAGTTATATAATATTTCAGCGAAATTAATTGCAGAGAAGATAAGCGAAAAATATGGGATTTATTCTGAGGTATATATAATAAGTCAAAGTGGTAAATCTTTGATAAATCCATGGAAAACAGTTATTGTTTTAGAAGACGATAGAATAGAACAAGATGATATAACATCTATAGTAAAAAATGAACTTAAAAGAATGCCTAAAACAAAAAATCTCCTTCTAAAAGGAAAAATAAATTTGTTTTAATTTTTTGAAGCGTTGCATGAAATTTTTTTACCTTGTATTTTTACATCAAGTAATGAAAAAACTTTATACCCACTGTCTCTGATAATATCAACTCCACCATAATCAACTTTATTAATCATAGTATGGATTCCTATAACTTCAGCTCCCAATTTTTCAACTTTTTCTATCAATTTAATAACAGTTCCACCAGAAGAAATAACTGCATCTACAATCTCTATTTTATCTGAAGAGTTAATTCCACCAAAATACATATCTCTTTCATAATATCTCGTTTTCTGAGTAAAAGAACATATTTTTGGTAATCTGTAGCCATAATCCCTTGCTATAAGTAATTGTTTGTTTGTTTCGAGAGCAATTGGAAGCGCTAGAATAACACCATCTACCATAATCGTTAATATTTTTTTACTTTTGGAAGAAATTTTAGATTCCATCATTTTTACAGTTTTATTAAGAAATTTAATATCTATTGGATATATCCCTTTGAATGGAAAGACAAAATACTTGTAATTTCCTATATTGTATATTTTACAATTTTCTATTATATTACACAGTTGTTCTATAGCACTCATAAAAATTTATTGTAAAAATAAATATAAATTTAGTCAAAATTGAAAAAAAATAATTGTGTGGCCTTGCTCCGTGCTTCTATGATCACCGCTTGCGGTCGTCCGGTCATTGCTCAATAGAGGCGGTATTGAGCAAGGCTTGAATAAGGATTGTGCAAGACCGCTTATATCTATGACTTTATTTTCCTGTACGCTGCGTAGGAATATGCGACAGTGGCTGCAGCCGCGACCAGCGCCATTACAACAACCAGAACCAATCCAACCTCCGGCAACGCAATACCTAAGAAAGCCAGCATCCCTATTGCCTTGAACATCTTGGCTCCGAACATGTGAGTCTTCTTCCAAACAACATCGCTGCTCATCGTCCACGGAGTCCTTATGCCTATGAACCAGTTCCTTTTGACATGGTTCAGCAGCGTGCCTATGAAGTAGAAAAGGACTCCCATCGCAGGCATCATCAGCATTCCGATGTTCAATTGAACTCCAAGGTTGAGCGCTGTTGTAATAACATTCATGTACAAAAAGAATCCGAGCATGAGAATGATGAACCTGTCGTAGTGTACCTTGAACTTTCTGATGTTAGCCTTGAGCGGGTCTATCCTGGGAACTGCGACGAAAAGCGCGTAGAGCATGACAGATATGACGGGCATTATCATTGCAGCATACACCTTCTCCATATGCCCGTCCGGCTCGCCTGCTGCGTTCCAGTGAGTGGTTATCAAGTCTGGCATCGCATCGTATGTAACCACGCTGAGCGCGAACGAGACAGCCAAAATCGCAATAGCCGCAATCTGATATTTTTCCATGATTGGGATTTGTTTCCGAAAGATATATTGGTTTTATATTCCAAAGCCTCAAACATATGGTAAGGTGGTTTGTGAATGAGTGGTTGCAATGGTTCATGCGCGGGCTGTCCGTTCGCGAAGATTGAGGAAGAGATGAAGAAGAAGATGAAGGAGCAGAAGGAAAAAAACTGAACTTTATCTACTTCTAACACCATAGAATATTACCCGATTTAGAAAATGCTAATCGGTGTTTTGGCCATATATCGATTAAAACAGAGTGGTAACGTGGATTTCCTGCCTAAAATGAAAGAAAACAGATGGGACAAGTCAGTTGAAACCAAAATTTTCGACGACTGGCAGAGAAAAAAGCTGTTCCTTTTCGACAAGAAAAAGAAAAAGCCGGTTTTCGCAATAGACACTCCTCCTCCGTACGTGAACACTCCCGTCCACATAGGGCATGCGTACACGTACGTGATCATGGACGCGATAGCAAGGTATAGGAGGATGATGGGGGACAATGTTCTTTTTCCAATAGGCCTGGACAAGAACGGCCTGCCTATAGAAGTGCAGGCGGAGAAGACGTTCGGAATAAGCATGACCACCACTCCTAGGGACGAGTTCATCAAGAAATGCAGGGAGCTCATAGAGAAGAGCGGTAACGCGTCTCTGGACAGCTTCAAGAAGCTCGGGCTCAGCTGCAACAGCTGGAAGAAAAGCTACGAGCTGGGCGGACAGTACGACACCGACGACAAGGAGTACAGGAGGATGACCCAGGAGACATTCATAGACCTTTGGAACAAGGGGCTGATATACGAGGATGTAAAGCCCACGAACTACTGCCCGGTGTGCCGAACGACAATATCGGACGCAGAAGTGGAGTACAGGGAGGATAGCACTGATTTGAACTACCTCAGGTTTCAGGTTCTGGAAACAGCCAGCCTGATGGGCGAGGTAATAACAATAGCGACCACCAGGCCTGAGCTTTTGTGCGCGTGCAAGGTCATACTGTACAATCCTGAAGACCAGAGATACTCTCATCTGGAAGGAAGGACGGCTGTTGTTCCGCTCTTCGGGTTGGAAGTTCCGATAATGCCGCACCCGTACGCTAAAATGGACTTTGGAACCGGGCTGGTCATGATATGCAGCTTTGGTGATTATAGCGACGTCCGCATACTCAGGGAGATGGACCTTAATCCGATATACGCGATAGACGACGAGGGAAGGATGACAGTCGCTGCCAAAAAGTACAGGGGCATGAAGGTCAAGGAAGCCAGGGCAGCTGTTATTGAAGACCTCAAAACAGAAGGCATACTCGAGAAGCAGGAGAGGATTCCGCAGAGGCAGCCGATATGCTGGAGAAGCAAGAACCCAATCGAGTTCGTGCCAATGAAGGAGCTATACTTGAAGCAGATAGAGTGCAAGGACGACCTCATGAAGATGGCGGACAGCATGTCATTTTTCGCGCCCGAAAGCAAGCAGATACTTTCCGACTGGATAAACTCGGTGAACATAGACTGGGTCATATCGAGGAGGAGGTATTACGGCACAGAGATACCTCTCTGGCACTGCAAGAACTGCAAGGAGGCTGTCGCACCAAAGCCCGGCAAGTACTATCAGCCGTGGAAGCAGAACTCGCCTGTGAAAAAGTGCCCGAAATGCGGAGGAAGAAAGTTCGTGGGCGAGACCAGGACGTTCGACACATGGTTCGACTCGAGCAGCTCGGAATACTACATACTTGGATATTTGTGGGACAAGAACTTTTGGAAGAAGAACATGCCGTGCTCACTCAGGCCTCAGGGCAAGGAGATAGTCAGGACGTGGCTCTACTTCACGATGCTGAAGTCATGGCTTCTGGACAAGCAGCAGGCGTTCAAAAACTGTTGGATACATATGCACGTGGTTGACGAGAACGGGCAGAAGATGAGCAAGAGCGCGGGCAACGGAGTGGACCCGCAGGAGATTGTGAAAAAATACGGAGCAGACGTTTTCAGGATATGGGCGTGCCTGGAGGGTGACATAACAAAGGGCGACATCAGGTGCAGCTTCGAAAGGATAGAGGGCACGTCAAAGTTCCTCACAAAGTTCTGGAACATCTGCCGCTTCATTTCAATGTTCCCGATTGCGGATAAGAAAGAGGTCGTGCTCGAGGCTTCGGACAAGTGGATACTCGCCGAGCTTTCGGAGCTTGTGAGCACTGTGAAGGAAAAGTACGACAATTATGACTTCAACTCGGGCGCAATAGCTATACGCGATTTCGCATGGAACGTTTTCGCTGCCAACTACATCGAGATGGTAAAGGCGAGGGCGTACGACGTTCCTGGAAGGCCGAAGGACGCTGCAAAATCCACTAAAGCAGCCTGGTACACATTGCACGAGGTGATGAAGACCATAACAATACTTCTCAATCCGATAATACCGTTCGTGTCAGAGCATGTGTGGGAGAGCATGTACTCCAAAAGCAAGAAGGACAGCATAAACAACGAACCGTTCCCTCAAATCCAGAAGGCACTCAAAGCTGAAAGAGACCTTTTGGAGGCGGGCAGAAAAGTTATGGAGTTCAATTCGACTGTCTGGAACACAAAGAAGGAAAAGGGCATGTCCCTCAAGGACCCGATAGACATCGATGTGCCGAAGGAACTCAAGTCTTTCGAAAAGGACCTAAAGCTGATGCACAAAATAGGCATGAAGGTCGAACCGGCAAAGCCGGATTCTGAAAAGAATCTAGCGAATCCTGCCAAAGGAAAGCAAAAGTCCAAGCCTAAGAAGAAGGCATAGCATTTCTCTTTTAATATAACCACGCTTAGATGATAGTATGGAGAATGAAAACTCTGGAGACAACCAAAAGTACAGGCTGAAGAAGCTGATTAAGGAGCTGGGCGACATACGCGGGAGGCACACCGAGCTTGTATCAGTGTACATTCCGGCAGGATACAGCATACCTGACGTCTCAAACCAGCTGAAGAACGAACAGGGCACTGCCTCAAACATAAAGAGCAAGGCCACTAGGAAGAATGTTGTCACAGCGCTAGAGAAGATAATACAGCACCTGAAGATATTCAGGGAGACTCCGCCGAACGGACTGGTTCTTTTCTCGGGAAATGTTTCTGAAGTCGAAGGAAAGGACGACATACAGGTCTGGTCTTTCGAGCCGCCCGAGCCGCTGAAGACGAAGATATACTGGTGCGACCAGACATTCGTGCTCGATCCGCTGAAGGATATGATGAAGGAGACCGAGCTCTACGGACTGATAGTTTTGGACGCGAGGGAGGCCACAATAGGCCTGCTCAGCGGCAAGAGGGTGCAGGTGCTGAAGCGTCTGGACTCCATAGTACCGTCGAAGACAGTGAAGGGAGGAATGAGCCAGCACAGGTACGACCGCCTCAGGGAGGACGCGATAAACGAGTTCCTGACCAAGGTCGGAGAAATAGCGTCCGAGTTCCTTCTAAAGTACGAGCTTAAGGGCCTTATCATAGGCGGCTCGGGTCCAATCAAGGAGAGGTTCGCAGACGGCAAGTACCTGAACTACATGATTGCCAAGAAGCTGCTAGGCGTAAAGGACACCAGCTACAACGACGAGTTCGGGCTGAGCGAGCTTGTCGAGAGGTCGGAGGACCTTCTTAAAGAGTCTGCCATAGCTCACGAAAAGGAAGTCCTGAACAAGTTCTTTTCCAGCCTTGAAAAGGGAGGGCTTGTGACATACGGAATAGAGGAGGTAAAGTCCGCGCTCAGCGCAGGCGCTGTCGACACGCTGCTGATATCCGAAGAGTTCGACTGGGTCAGGGTGAACTTTGAGTGCAAGTGCGGATTCCAGAAGAAGGTGGACATACCCCGAAGCAGGCTCAAGTCCGGAATAAAATGCACAAAGTGCATGGAATGGATGAAGCCTGACAAGGGCGAGATGCTCCAAATGATCGACGTTCTGATGGGGGAGGCTGAGAAATGCGGCGCCAAGGTAGAGCTGATTTCAGTGGAAAGCAGGGAAGGGTTCCAGTTCAAGGAAATGGGCGGGCTGGCTGCGATGCTAAGGTTCAAGCTGGGATAGTCTTTTGCCAAGCCTAAAAAATTCTATTGCGTTTCTTGTCGTGATTTTGTCGACTTCTTCCACGCTGATTCCCTTTATCTCAGCTACTTTCTTGGCCACATCCAACACGTTCGCCGGCTCGTTCCTTTCCTCATGCTTCGGCTTTCCGCTCGGGTGAAGCCACGGCGCATCCGTCTCGAGCATGAGCCTGTCAATAGGGACGTTCCTCACAACTTTCGAATAGCTCTTGCTGCTGAGTATTATGGCGTTCGCGGAAATGTAATATCCGTCTTCCATCGCTCTCGGCAGCAACTTCCTCGAACCGAACATGTGCAGATGGACCCGTTCAGCGTTTTCCTTTTCCAGAATAGAGAGCGCGTCATCGAACGCGTCAGCCTCGTCTTTTCCGTTTCGTATGTGCACGAGCACGGACATATCCAGCTCCTTCGCCAACCTTATCGAACGGGCGAACAGGGATTTCTGCCTTTCGCGGCCTTCCAAGTCTGTTATGTGCGAATAGTCCAGGCCCGTCTCCCCTATGCCGACTATGCTGTCTTTCATGCTTCTGATAGTTTCAAACACCGACTCTATTTCTTCGTCCGAATATTTCTCCACATACTGGGGGTGTATGCCCAATGTGCAGAAAACGAACCCAGGATGCGAGCGGGACATCCCGACCGCCTTCTGGTGGTCGTCAGGATCCGGAGCGGAAACTATCACAGCGTCCAGCTTCTCCCTGCATCTGGACAAGACTTCCTCCATGTCTTTGTCATAGTCTGACTGCTCAAGATGGCAATGAACGTCTATCATAACATCCGTTAAATGATTAATAATGTCTAACAAGATTATATTATGGTAATGGACTCTTTCGCGGTACTTGCCGGCCTCGGAAGCGAGCTGTCGGGCAACATGCTCTACCAGCTCATCATATTCGCGATATCGATTTTCATAATATCCAAGGCCAGCCATGTGGTCATAAACAATGCCGTAAGGATATCGAAGATAACAAAGCTGGGCGAGCTGGTCATGGGGTTCATAGTATTGTCCATAGCGACCAGCCTTCCGGAGATAACAGTGTCCCTGTCCGCAATAATGACTGGCGACTCCGGCATATCGGTGGGCACTCTTCTTGGTGCCAACATATCCGACCTCGGCCTCGTGCTGGGAATTTCCGCAATAATGATGCCGATTGTTATAAGGAAGCACTCTTTCAAAAAGTTGCCGCTGCTTCTTTTCCTATGCTCTATAATTCCAATATCATTCCTTGTGATGAATCAAATAAACACATACGTCGGACTAGTACTCATAGGAGTGTTCGTTTTCTTTTTAATCTACTCGACGAAGAAAAAAATAAACATAGGCATATCCAAGACCGTGCCCAGGGATATTTTCAAAAAAATAATAATGCCGGCATCGCTCTACAAGTACTCGTTTTTCCTTTCACTTGCAATGCTGGTTGTTATACTATCCTCCAACTTTGTGGTGTCGTCTGCGTCGAACATATCTTCGATAATGGGCATATCCGATTCTGTGATAGGGGCGACAGTGATAGCGATATGCTCTTCGCTTCCCGAGCTGTGCGTGTCGTTGACAGCAGTTAAAACAAATCACTCGAAGATGGCTATAGGAAACATAATAGGCGCGTGCCTGATAAGGCTTACGCTCATATTCGGAATCGTTCTGATAATCTCGCCTGTGGCGATTGACATGAGCCTGTTCTCAACAATACTGATGTTCATGATAGGGATTACTGTAATGACCTGGTACTTTTTGCACACTGGAAGGAGAATCGACAGGAGAGAAGGAATAGTACTGTTGTTGACATACATGCTTTTCATAATCGTTGCATTCAGCGTGCAGATAGCTATAATCTAAAATCCAAAATAGACAGATATTGCAAGAGCTCGTTTTTCAGAAACAGCCTTTGTGCCTATTTCGACTCTTTTACTAGAATAGCGTTTATCACGCCCTGCTGAGAAGGCCTGCTCGTTATCTTGGCCAATCCCGCTTCTGTTTGTATTGTCGCACCCTTTGTGATTATACCCCTTCTAACAAAGTGCGGGTTCGCAGGATTGGAAACAACGCCCGTTATTTTCACTTTTTTGCTTTTCTTAGTGGACGGATCGTAGACGTTCGCTGTATGCAATGACATAGCTCTCCTCTTCTCGTTCCCGCCTTTGGTTCGTATGGAAGATATTTTTTCCTTTCCAATCTTACACATTGTAGGATTGCTTCCGCGATCGTACTTTTTCTTTCCTCTTCCGAGGTTGACCTTACCACCGGTCTTCTTTCTTCCTTTGTCTCCGTGCCACATTGGCATAATCAATCATCTCTGCCACGATTAAACATCATGACTTAGTAAAGTTTACTGAGATTAGAATATAAATACTTTTAAATCGGAATAAACTAAAGTAAGTTCAAACTTAAAACACTTTATTTGAAGGTGACACAAAAATGTCTGAAAGACCAATAGACGCCCTAGACAGGGCAAAAGGAAAAAAGATTTTTGCAAAGCTCAAAAACGGCGAAGAAATAACAGGAGTGCTAAAGGCTCTGGACCTTCACCTCAACCTATGGATAGACGAGGCAGAGGTTCAGAAGAACGAAAGCAAGGTACGACTTGGAACAGTCCTCGTAAGGGGAGACACCATAGTCTACGCATCTCCAGTTCAGGTGTGAATTGCAGTCTAATCCTAAAGATGAGATTGTGAATAGTCGCTGGAGGGGTTAGCAGAACAGTCTGTTTTAATAGCTTTCGCAAGATAATATTAGTTCAAGTGATTGGATGGGAAAAGGAACACCGTCATTCGGAAAGAAAGTCGGAGTGAAGCACATAAGATGCAGGAGATGCGGAAGCGTCTCGTTCCACGTGAAGAAAGGAATATGCGCGTCGTGCGGCTTCGGCAAGACTGCCACGAAACGAAAGTTCAACTGGCAGAAGAAAAAGTTCGACAAGTAAATAAGCTTTGTCAGCCGTCCTATTCTTATGGTGTGTAAGATAACTTCTGAGAGGGTTTTCCCTAAAATCTACAGAATAGTTGTTGGGATGCCGAAAAGCTGGCGCGGCTACGGAAAGAACGTGTCTGGCGCCATCCGGGAGTACGTGAAGGAAGCGGAGGGCTTCATCATGATAGGAGATGTGAAGCTCGTCGACTCTTCGAACGAGAGATACAGCAAAGAGGCCGTTCTCATGGTGTCTACAACTCACACCGACCAAACCGTGGACCGCAAGATGTACAAACTTCTGAGCTTTATGGAAGATGTGGTAAACGAGAATCTATTTTTAGAGAGGGAGCAAATCTAATTGTATGACGCACAAGGCTTTCTACAGGTCGGAGTTCCTGTACGCCCTTGCGTACAACATCATAACCCCCTTCCTTCCGATATACGCATTGCTGCTTGGCGCGTCTAACACCCTGATTGGACTTCAGTTCACGCTTCCGAACATCGTGTCCACGATATCGCAGATGTTCTGGAGCAAGGCGACGAGCAGCGTCAGGAGGAAAAGGATACTTGTAATTGTCGGGGGCCTGGCTTGGAGCCTTTTCTGGATACCAGTGGCGTTCGCGAGCAACCCATACGAGCTCATAGCATTCCTCACTTTCCAGGCGTTCTTTCTGGCAATGAGCACTCCAGCGTGGACCGCTCTTCTTATAGAATCTACTCCTTCCACAAGGAGGCCAGAAATAAGCAGCCGGGTTTATTTTTTCAGCGGCCTCGGAGCATTCATAGGAAGCATAACATCTGGAATCATACTCGCAGAGTTCGGCTTTATGTATTTCATATTCTACATGGCCGCGTTCTTCGGAATAATGTCGAAGATCATGCTGATGAAGCTCAAAAGCCCGGATGAAAGACCTTCCGAACCGAGCAGCAAGTTCTCCATCGGCAACCTGAAGGACTTTAGGGAGCACAAGGAGCTGCGCAACCTCACAATCTCGCGCGCCTTCCTGTCGTTTGCAGAGGCGCTGCCCACAGCGCTCTTCACAATATATGTAATACAGAACCTCTCGGGCTCTGCGATAGACGTTGCAATAATAGCTGGAATATCAGGACTTGCGTCGGTGATATCGTACAACGCGTGGGGAAAGCTGATAGAATACCTTGGAAAGAGAGCGGTAATGCTCAGCGTTCTCATACCGATATCTCTTGTGCCGTTCTGGTACTACATCGCCCCGAACCCCCAGTTCATCTATGCGTTCGCTGTTCTCAGCGGGATATCATGGGCCGGGCTGAACCTTTCTGTGTTCACATACCTTTCGGAGGTCGTGCCAAAGGAGGGAATGAGAAAGCACATATCAGTGTTCAACACCACAAACGGACTGGCCGCGTCTGGCGGATACATACTAGGCGGAGTGCTAGCCGACATATTCAGCATATCATTCGTGTTCACACTTGCGATGATAATAAGGGCTGTGTCCATTTCGCTTTTCACAAAGCTGAAAGAGAGGCCGGGATTCAAATCAAAGACCGTCGTACAGTATGAGATGGCCGGTAGCAGGCTCACCCACAGCATCGGCAACTTTGCCGCGACATACTCCCTGCTTGCAGATGAGATAAGGAGGGAGACCATGAGCATAGGCAGGCTTCCTGTTGACATATACGACAGGATAGCAGAGAATGTATTGGGGTCAAAACCGCTTGGGTACATAGCCATTCCCAAGAATCTCGCGCAGAGGTTCGAGCATCCGGGAGGCAGCATATTCGGCTCGTATGAAGAGATGTTTGAAAAGCTTGGAAAAGATGGCAAGCCCGCCGGCAGAATTTTCAAAAATCTTGTCGTGGTCGGCGACATGGCGGCATACGGAGCGCTCGGCGCGGGATTGAAGCCTTACATGGTTGTGTATGATGGAAAGGAGGGCGCTGACTACGTGGACGCAAGCATAAAGGGCGCCATACATTCATACAAGGGCTCGTACCACAGGGTTACCAATCCGCATGGAAGGATAAACAAGGAGCTTTGGAAACTTGTAAAATCTTCCTTCCCGGTTAAAAAGAGGGGCGTGAAAATAAAGGTCGAAGGCTGCGACAGCATGTCCCTAGTCCCGATAATATTGGAGTCGCCGAACGGTACAAAGGTGATATACAGCATGCCTGGAAAGGGGATAGTCCTTGTGGAAGTCGGCGATGACACCAAGAACGAATGCAAAGACATGTTGAAGAAAGTCGAAGTCAGGATGAAGGGAAAGAATAAAAAGCACAAACGCGGATAAGAGAGTACGGGCCAATAGCTCAGCATGGCCAGAGCAGCTGGCTTTTAGCATAGGCGAAAAAGCGCTGATTCCAAGATGATGGAAGAAACCAGTTGGTCGTGGGTTCAAATCCCACTTGGCCCATTTCCAAATTCTTAAGAAGATTGTGTTTTCATTAGATGATATGGAATCTAACGGATATGCAACGCTTGAAAAGATAATGACAGGAAATGTTGTGGATCTCTACAGCATGGAATGCCTGCCGCATCTGTACGACAGGCTTAAAAAAGAAGGCAAGAAATTCGAGAACGAAAAGTCGATAATAGAATTTGTAATAAAGATGAACAGGTACGGATTAGCTCCTACAGTGAAGGATTTATCACACTTTTACAAAAAGGGGTCGATGAGAAGACTGGTTGAAATGGACGTCCTTCTTCCTCCAACAATAATGGAATATGGCTCAATTAGCGAAAGGATTTATGGAAGGGGGAGGAGAGTCTCCAAGCTCGAGAATATACCCAAGAACATAGCATGCTTGCTGTCGACCAGCAGAGGAGCTGGATACTCTTACTCAAAGAGGTTCAGCGAGGGGCATATGAACTCTCGAAAATACAAGATATGCTATTTGGCCATGTTGTTTGACGAGAACGGTCCTGTATTCAAGAAGTGCTTTCCCAAGTCTGAAATAAACTACGTGGAAAGAACTATTTCTTCTCTACAGCAGCCTGCGCAGCCGCCAGTATTGACACAGGCACCCTGTATGGCGAAGCGCTGACGCTCGTTATGCCTATGCTGTAAAAGTACTTTACGCTTTCAGAGTCCCCGCCGTGCTCTCCGCACACTCCGATTTCAACATTCTTCCTGACCTTCTTCACGTTCTCTATGGTCAGTTCCATCAACACGCCAACCCCTCCCTTGTCTATTGTCTGGAACGGGTCCTTCTCGAATATGCCCTTGTCTATGTAGTGGGCTATGAACTTGCCCGCGTCGTCCCTCGAGAACCCGAGCGTAGTCTGAGTAAGGTCGTTTGTTCCGAAGCTGAAAAAGTCTGACTCCTTCGCTATGTTGTCCGCGGTCAGGGAAGCCCTCGGAAACTCTATCATCGAACCTATCTGGTATTTTATCTTCCCTTCAGCGCCCGTCTCCTTGGCGACCCTCTTCACTATCGCCTTTATGCTCTTGAACTCGTCCACGTGTATGACATTAGGCACCTCTATCATCGGTCTCGGATTTTTGCCCGCTTTCTTCAGCTTCAGAGCGGCCTGGAAGACAGCCCTGATCTGCAGCTCGCTGACCTCCGGATATACTATCCCTATCCTGCATCCTCTGAAGCCTAGCATCGGATTGAACTCGTGTAGAGAAGAAACCCTTTCCGCAATCTTCTCTTTTGATATGCCTGTCTTTTTCGCCAGCTCTTCCATGCCTTTTTCATCCTTTGGCAGGAACTCGTGAAGCGGAGGATCCAACAAACGTATAATCACAGGCTTTCCGTCCATAATTTCCAGCAGCTCCTCAAAGTCCTTGGCCTGGTAGGGTAGCATCTTGTCCAGCGCCTTTTTCCTGTCCTCAACATTGTCCGACAGTATCATCTCCCTCATCGCGACTATCCTGTCTCCTCCGAAGAACATGTGCTCTGTCCTGCAAAGCCCTATTCCCTCTGCGCCGAACTGCTTTGCAAGCTTTGCGTCCTTTGGAGTGTCTGCATTCGCCAGAACAACCATCTTCTTCGCAGCCTTTGCCCATTCCATAAGTGTCGCGAAATTGCCCGACATCTCGGGGTCTATTACCGGCAGCTGCCCGTTGTAAACAACTCCCTCGGTCCCGTCTAGCGTTATGTAGTCGCCCTCATTCAGCTGCTTCGTTCCTATCCTAACCTTCTTGTTCGCCTCGTCAATCGACATGTCCGAGCATCCGGCCACGCAGCACTTGCCCATTCCCCTTGCTACAACTGCCGCATGCGAAGTCATTCCTCCCCTTCCGGTGAGCGTGCCTTGAGAAACGTGCATGCCCTCCACGTCTTCGGGCGACGTCTCCATTCTTACAAGAACAACCTTCTCGCTCCTCTTTGCCCAAGCCACAGCGTCCTCTGCTGTGAATACTATCCTTCCGACAGCTGCGCCCGGAGAAGCTGGAAGCCCCTTTCCTATCGCTGTCTTCTTCGCCGACGGGTCTATCTTCTTGTGCAGCATCTGCGTGAGCTGCTTTCCGTCCACCCTTTTCAGCGCCTCGTTCTTGGTTATCATTCCCTCCTTGACCATCTCGACCGCTATCCTCACTGCGGCCTCGCCCGTCCTCTTTCCGGACCTGGTCTGCAAAATGAAAAGCTTCTGTTTCTGGACCGTGAACTCTATGTCCTGCATGTCCTTGTAATGCTTCTCGAGCTTCGCCCTTATTCCCATAAGTTCCTTGTATATCTTCGGCATTTTCTTGGCCAGGCTCTCGATGTTGTCCGGGGTTCGTATGCC
>CAYRDB010000010.1:0-21719 GCA_964423085.1 uncultured archaeon | reverse complement strand
TTTGGTTTTACACCTTGACTATAATTACACCTTTTTAGGTTATAAATATTGATTTAGTACTGGGTTGAATATATCCGAAACGGAAATATATCTTATGGAAAAAATCAGGACTGTGATAGTGGACACGAACTTTTTGATAGACATGCTCAAGTTCAGGCAGTCGTTCGAATCCATAGAGGACATGCTCCTGTGCCAGTGCAAGTTCGCGATGGTCGGCCAGTCCGTCAAGGAGCTTGAAAAGATAGGAAGCAAGTACGCCAAGCTGGGATTAAAGATGCTGGAGGAGGGAAGGATATCCATTATAAAGCTCCGCGGAGTGACAGCGGACGATGCGATAATATCCGCTGTCTCGAAAGACAGCTCGCTCATGGTCGCGACCAACGATCAGCGGCTAAGAAAGAAGATAATCTCAATGGGTGCGAAGGTCGTGCATGTACGGTCCAGGAAGAAGCTCGGCGTTCTTGGCTGAACCCGGATTTATAAACTTTTATCCCTTAAGATGTATGATTAAGGGATAGTAATTTATTGCGGTAATCACAAAATAGAGAAGAGGTGCTGAAGTGTACAGAATAGCGACAGTCGAGGACAAAGTAAGGGTTCCTCCAGACAAGCTTGGAAAAGATGTGAAGAATGCGATAAAGCTGTCAATATCTGAGCAGCTTGAGAGCGTTGTCAACCCCAGGCTCGGAGTGGTGCTTTCGGTCACCTCAATAGACAAGATTGGGGAAGGCAAGATAGTGCCGAACGATGCTGGTGTTTATTACAACTGCGAATTCAAGCTTTTGACATACAAGCCTGAAATACAGGAGATAGTGTGCGGCAAGGTCATAGACAACACCGAATTCGGAGCATTTGTGAGAATGGGTCCGATGGACGGGCTGATACACATATCTCAGATAATGGACGATTTTGTTAGCTTCGACGACAAGAACTCGCTGTTCCTCGGAAAGGAAAGCAAGCACACCCTTAAGGAGGGCGACATGGTGCGCGCTAGGGTGATTGCAGTGAGCCTCACAAAGGGCGAGAATAAGATAGGCCTGACAATGAGGCAGCCCGGCCTCGGAGCAATATCATGGCTCAAGGAGGACAAGAAGAGGAAGAGCGGCGCGTCCAAGCCGGAAAAGGCAGAAAAGAAAAGTACTAAAAAGTCAAAGTAGAGATGAATTTTGATGGTTAAACGAAAGCA
Organism: uncultured archaeon; assembly: GCA_964423085.1. Classification (GTDB taxonomy): domain Archaea; phylum Aenigmatarchaeota; class Aenigmatarchaeia; order CG10238-14; family SCSR01; genus JAUWZS01. The sequence continues at coordinate 20,533 of CAYRDB010000010.1, read as the reverse complement.
AGTGTGCAGGAACTGCAAAAGGTTCACGACCGAGAAGGTTTGCCCTTTCTGCAAGTCAACAGACCTTTCAACAAGCTGGAAGGGAGTTGCGATAATAATGAACCCTGAGAGCGAGATTGCCAAGACCCTTGAGATAGGCGAGACTGGCACTTACTCTCTGTACGTCGGATAGGTGTTTTTAATGAAGTACAAAATTACGAAGGAATTTGAAAACGACTTTTTCAAGAGGAAGGACTTGGAAGTCGAGATAGCCCATCCTGGAGAGCCGACCCCGAAATCGGACGATTTGAGGGCCGAGCTTGCGAAAAAATACGGGGTTGACGCGAGCCAGGTGAAACTTGACTATGTACTCACAATCAGGGGCGCCGGAATGTCGTCCGCCAGGGCGAAGATACTTCGGGAAAAGCCGGTTGTGAAAGAAGAACCTAAAGAGGTTGAGAAGAGTGAAGCATAAGCACGTGAAGAGGAACGAGTTCTACAAGAACGGCGCGCTGGGAGAAGGGAAGAAATGTTGCGACAGGTGCGGGGAAGGAACTTACATGGCCGCGCACAAGGACAGATGGTACTGCGGCAAATGTGGAATGACGGTTTGGAAAAAAGCTGAAGTCTCGGACAAAGCTTAAAATGTATTTATAGTATCCTGGAATAATTCTATTTAGGTTTAATATGAATTCGAAAGGAATAAGCCCGATGGTTGCCACTGTTCTTCTGATTGCGTTCACTGTCGCAGTGGGCGGAATAGTAAGCGTGTGGATGACAGGGTTCACAACATCAACTACGGGCAGCGTCGAGTCTGCATCGACCAACCAGACAAAGTGTGCAGGAGTTTACATAGATATAATATCAGTCAATGACGCATCTTTTATGATAAGGAACCCGTCTGCGCAACCGATAAACGGCATAACGTGCTACAGCGGCAATGGGACGCTGATAACATCAGATCCTATAAACTTGGCAACAGGCGGTAGCATAAATTCCACCATTTGGGACAGGGACGGATACACATCCATCATATGCGGCGGCACATGCCTTAACATCGGCGTTAGCGGCGAGTGCAAGTCCGGGCAAACATGCTGGAACTAGGCCAAATTGATAATATTAATATACAACTCAAAACCAATTCTAAATATGGTTAACATGTCATCAAAAGGAATAAGCCCAATGATAGCAGTCGTCCTTTTGATTGCGTTCACTGTCGCAGTGGGCGGAATCATGAGCGTGTGGATGACGAGCTTCACTACCAGCACGACTGGTAACGTGGACACTGCTGCAACTAACCAGACAAAATGTTCGGGCACATACATAGATGTGATTTCTGTGAGCTCTACTGGAATAATAATCACAGCCAAGGGATCACAGTCTATCAGTGACATATCGTGCTACACTGATGTTGGTGGGAATATCACAGGAATAAGTTCTGCTGACTTGGCTCCAGGAGAATCATTTGCTACTACTTGGGAGCGTGGAACCGCCTCTTCAGTAGTGTGCACTGGAACATGCCTCAACATCGCTGTCGCTGGAGAATGTAAATCCGGACAGACTTGCTGGAGATAAGAAACTTAAAGATTTTTTAATTTTTTTTTCACACTTTTACCTGAGAACTTCTCCACCTTTTCCTGGCTACGCTTATCCTTCTGCTCCTAGCTCTCTTTAGACCGAATTTTCTTATATCCGCCCATCTAGGAGCGCTTCGGACGCTGCTCACTTTTGCCAGCTTTATCTTTTTCGAAAGTATCTTTTTCATTCCATATCACTTGAATAATTTTCTAAGTTCCTTGCTCTTTGCAATTGCGAGCTCGACCATCTTCTTTATGTCGTCGACTGAGAACTCCTTCTTGCCCTGCTTTTGGAGAGCGCATATCAAATCATCCTCCCTCACGCATATTGTGAGCTTGGAATCTATTGCCGTCTCCTCGTTGATGTCGGGATCCACAAACATCCTGTCTGCTATCTTGCACACTGTCACCTCTATGGGCATGTGGTCAACTTTGAGATCCTTTTCGATCTCGCCCTTGACTATCTTGCCGTCCTCTATTTTCGGCAACTTTGTGTCCATGAGCGCGGCAAGGCTTGCAAGCGAAGCGCAGTCTATGAGATTGCCGTCGTCGTTTATTGTGTGTATGTCCACAAAAAGAGAAATCGCCTGCTCTCCGGGAGTTATGCACAAACTTTCAAAGTCTACGCACTTTGACTCCCTAAGGCCCCTGTCCACAACCCTGGCCAGTTCGGTCGGGTCCTCGCCTGGAGGGCCTGTCTCAAAGTCCGGAGACGCAATTGGAGCGAACTCCGCATTTACCATAAGCGTTCCTTCTTTCGGCGTGTCTGGGAAAGGCTCGCTTATTCCCACTTTTACCCCCACAAGAACCTTCGTCTTTCCTATCCTTACCATGGCCGAGCCTTCCGCCTTGTCTATAATTCCTGTCTTTATTTCTATGTCCCTGTATTCGTCAAGCTTCCTTCCGTTAAGCCTCTTGTTTTCCAATAACAGGTTTGCTGCGTAGTTTTCCATAATTTTCACCTCTTGTAGGCGGCCTTTATGGCAGCCTTTTGCATCTCGTATATTTTTCCGCATGTCTTCTCAGCAGTGTCAATCAGCGAAAAAAGCTCTTCCTTGGTCACCCTGCCGTCCATTTGCAGAAGCGTGACCTGCTTTTTCGAAGGCATCATGGCGAACGCCAGGTCGCAGTCGGAATTGTTGTCCTCAATACCGTTCAAGTCCACTATGAGCTGGTCGTCTATCTTGCCCACAGAGCATGCGGCGACCAAATCTCTCATTGGAACTCCTGCGACAGCGAGCGCTATCGAAGCGGCGTTTATGCCCGTAACTCTTGTGGATCCGTCGGCTTTTATAATCTCTATGAAAATGTCGACAACCGTTTTCGGGAACTCGTCGAGAAACGTGGCTGGCTCGAAAGCTAGCCTGGCGACCTTCGATATCTCTATGCTCCTCCTGCTCGGTCCAGGCCTTTTCCTGTCGTCAACCGAGAAAGGCGCCATGTTGTATCTGCACCTAAGTATCCCGGTGTCAGACTCTTGAAGGAACCTTGGAAACAGCTTCCTTGGCCCGAAAACAGAAACTATAGCTTCGGTTTTGCCGAAGCTCACCTGAGCGGATCCGTCCGCCCTGTCTATAACATTGACTTCCATCTTAACTGGCCTCATATCGTCCAGCGCTCTTCCGTCGAGCCTCTTGCCGCCCACAATCAAGCTTTCATCAGTTTTTACCATTGTCATCACCGTTGTTCACAGCAGGCACGTCAAGTCCGCCGAGCAGCTTTTCAATCTTCTCGGTCAGCCCCGTGCTGTTTGATTCCTTTTCAACTGTCAAAATAGCCTCTATTGCCTTGTCCTTGTTCTCGCCTTTCACCCAGATTACGCCGTTCTTTCCTATGTATATCATGCATCCGGTCTTGTTCTTTATCAAGTTCACCATGCTGCCTTCACGTCCTATTATCCTGGGCACCTTTGTGGGCTTTACGTTCAGCACCACGCCTCCGTACAGCTTCCTAGCGCCGAGGCACCTCATTGTGAGGCGGACATTCTTGTTTTTCGTGACCTTAGAGACTTTGCAGAACACCACGTCTCCCACGTCGAAGAACTTGCTTATGTCCATCCTGTTCGTGTCCACGAACTCGTCAACACCCTCGGAAACAGGCAGGAACCCCTCGTAAGGCGAGTTTATCCCCACTATCCATCCAGAGTATTCCACCTGGGTTATAACAGCAACCACCTTGTCGTTGGCCTCAGGCATGTACACGCCGGACATTGGCACAACCCTTATCTCATTGTCGTTCACTATGGGTATTCCTAGCACCCTAGAGAAAACCTTGTCCCCTTCCAGGTAAACATTGCCATTGAACTTTCGCCCTTTCTTATCGTCTATGAACTCTCCGGGCACCGCAACTTCCCTGTAATGTTTTTCTTCAATTTCCGGACTGTCGTTCTCGACTTGCTCTTCCCTCATTCAATCACCTTTTTCGCTCCGCCATATGCGAGAGCCTCGTTCAGTTCAGAATCGAATACGCGTGGCCAGTCAATTGGTCTGAACCCGCGTAGCGATTGTATCTCTCTGAAAAACTATAGTTGGCGGTATTCTTAAAGCTTTTGTAGACGCCTGGAGAATTTGCGGAAAATCTACATGAGCTTTTTCAGCTCTTCGCCTTCCAGCTTCTTGAACTTTCCTTCTCTTATTATGGCAATGTCGAGCTCGCTTTCCTTCTTGTCCTTCTCGGTCTTTGATATTATGTCCACCGCAAGCTTGACAGCGTCCGAGTCTGTCATGTTCGGCTTCCATTTCTGGCTCAATATTTTGTTTGCCACCATGCCACCCTTCCCTATGGAATACGCTCTCCACTCGTAAAGCATCCCCGACGGGTCTGATTCAATCAGATGGGTGCCTGTGCTGTCTGTGCCCGCTATGAGCAAAGAGACGCCGAAAGGCCTGAGACCTGCGTAAAGTGTGCTCAGCTGCATCTTGTCGCCTATTGTTCTCGCAAGGCTCCAGATGTCTATCGCCTCTTCGTATGTTATTCCGTGGACCTGAGCCTTTACCCTCGCCTGGTTGACTATTATCCTGGCGTCGGCCAGCAGTCCGGATGCAACCGCTCCTATGTGGTTGTCCACCTGGAATATCTTCTCTGCCGAGTCGTTCACCAGAAGGTCAGTCTTCGCCTTTGTTGTGGCAAGAAGAACCCCTCCCTTGAAAACTATGCCTATGCAAGTGGTGCCCCTCTTCACGGCCTCCTTTGCATATTCCACTTGGAACAGCCTGCCGTCTGGGCTGAAAACCGCTATTGTCCTGTCATATCCCATGTATTCGGGCATTATCTCCATTTTGTTTGCACCTCGTTGAAAGAATATTAGTCTTCTAATCCTTTAATTGTGCCTGATACCTTTAATATGTTTATCGTTACGCGCGTATCGCCCAGCCTTTCGACAAGGCCGAGGCAGGACAGCACGTCCGGAACAGAGTTGTGGCCGCACCTTACCACTCCTGTCTGCTCGCTCGGGTCGTATGTGTTCTTTATTATCCACATGTCCGAGCTTGATGCGCCGAGCTCGCCGTGAAAGTCCATCATAGTGTTCCATATTCCCGAGTCCAGGTCCGAATATACAATCGGCCCGTCAGAAATAACTTTGAAAAAGACGTACCTCTTTTTTTTCCTCTGCGTCGGAGGCAGTATTTTCATTTTTTCTGATCCGGCCACATCATCACCTTATCCTCACGCCCGGCATTACGAATCTTTCGCTTCTCCTGTCTTTAGAGGATTCGACTATTCCGATAGGCGTGGAGGCAATCCCGCTTTTTGCTTCATCGGATTTCATTCCAAGCTTCTCGGCAATCGCAGCCATGCAGAGCGGGCTCTTCATTTCCCAGTGGCTTATTGCCCCGCTGCAAAGTATGATTTTCATACCGTATTTTTTCGCAAGCGAAATGTTCTCGCGCATGTTTGCCAGAGTCCTCGCCCTGCTCTTCTTGTCCGAAATAAGTATCTCTCTAAAGTTGAGCTCGATTGCGACATTGTTCTTTTTCGCCAGCCTGGCCATGACATGGTTCATTCCGCAGTCGTACCTTCCGTGCTCCGGATGGGTCAATATGTCTACCTCCCTGGTTTCCACAGCGGCCCTGTTCATCTTAAGGTCGCCTCCGCGCGCGAGGAGTATGTCGAACATCTTTCTCATGTCGGCCAGCTTCCTCAGCTCCTTTTCGTTCCTCGCTTCGAATCCTAAAAGTATCTCTATCCCAGATTTTCTTACGGCTTCTGCCACGCATTCTTTCAGCTTGTGCAACTGGTCCCTTCCTTCGTAGTATTCCGCGAAGCAGATTCCGGTGTAGCCAAGCTCCTTTGCGCGCTGCGCCAGCTGGTCTATTGTGCTCTCGCCTTCCGAGAACGCGCTGTGCACGTGAAGGTCGTAGTACTTCATGAATAGAAATTGGTGCGCGGGATATTTAATTGATTCAAATATCAGACAGAACTAGTGCCTCAATTCCCTCGATTTCTTGCCAGCGCTAGTGAGACCGCGAAGCACGCGCTTTTTGTTCGCAGGAGATGAAATCCATTTTGTGTTCTTACCTTTCGATATTGCAGGATGCTTCGGATCAGCGAGTATGACTTCGAACCACTTGCTCTTTCCGTCCTCGCCCACATAATAAGAATTCAAAACTTCCAGGTTTTTGAACCTCTTCGCAGCCCTTTCTTCGGCTATCCACCTCAGTCCCATGTCCGAAGTAAAGTGCACGAGACCTGCCTTCTTAGGTTTCCTTCCCCCTCTTCCGTACAGTCTCCTAGGCCTGCCACCTTTTTTGATTTTCACCCTGGCCATTACAAATCCCTTCTTCGCTTTGTATCCAAGCGATCTGGCTCTGGACGGATTGGTGGGCCTTTCTATCCTTTCGACAGTGTGCTCCTTCCTCCAGTCTATGAGCATCTGCCTCTTTGAGGCGACGAGTTCTTTCAGGTCCTTCAGGGATTTTCTGTATTTTTTGATTGCCAATGAAACACCTTATATCGCTAAATCAATTACTTATTTTATTGGTTCTATGTTTTTAAACTTAATCAAAACATCCATAGTTTAATGATGTTTCCAAACCATACTTATATATCCTTTATTTCAAAAGATTATAGCAGTGGATGAACATGCACGCCGCAATAAAAATATTGTTCGGGGCTATTCTCCTGATAGGAAGCATAGCATATATCTACACGAACCAGTACGGCGCCTGGGCGGACCTTCTGACAGTAATCAACGGAGTTGTTCCAGCGCTCGTAGCAATGCTGGGTCTGTTCTTGATATGGCTAGAGTTGGACGAGCTCAAGGTAAAGTCTGAAGCCAAGCCGGCGAAGAAACCCCGAAAGAAAAGATAGGCCGGTTCGCTGAATCTATTTTTTCATATTTTTCTTATTGAATTCACATGTGAAAATTATGGGAGTAGACATATCGTCCTTGATTGAGCCGAAGGAAATTGAACTCGATGGGCTTTCAGGAAGAGTCGTAGCAATAGACGCTTTCAACACACTTTTCCAGTTCATATCAATCATAAGGGACAGGATGACGGGCGAGCCTTTGCGTGACAGCAAGGGCAGGGTAACGTCGCACCTGTCGGGTCTCCTATACAGGGTTTCCAATCTCATGGAATCTGGAATAAAGCCGGTGTTCGTTTTCGACGGCAAGCCTCCTGCTTTCAAGTCGTCCACAATAGAGTCTCGCAATGAAATGAAAATCGAGGCTGAAAGAAAGTGGAAGGAAGCTCTGGAGAAAGGCGAGCCTGCAATAACTTACGCGCAGGCCGCTTCCAGGCTGACCGGAGAAATGATAGAAGGTTCGAAGAAACTTCTGGGAATAATGGGGGTTCCCTGGGTTCAGGCTCCGAGCGAGGGCGAAATACAGTGCGCGTTCATGTGCAGGCAGGGAAAGGTTTGGGCGAGCGGCTCGCAAGACTATGACTCACTTCTTGCCGGCTCTCCGAGGCTTGTGAGGAACCTTTCGATAACAGGCAGGAGGAAGGTTCCGAGAAAGGACACTTACATACAGGTCAAGCCTGAGCTGATAGAGCTTGATTCCATGCTGAGCTCTCTAGGCATAACTCACGATCAGCTTGTTGTTATGGGGGTGCTAATAGGGACTGACTATTCCGAAGGAGTAAAGGGAATCGGACCCAAGACCGCGCTGAAGATGGTGAAGGAACATGGCACCCTTGAGAAGGTTCTTGAAAATGTGAATTGGGATTCCGAAGTCGACGCTGGCTCAATAGTTGAGTTCTTCAAGAATCCGCCAGTAACAGAAGAATATTCGATTGATTGGAAGGAGCCTGATGCGGACGGACTGCGCGAGTTTATGTCAGGCGAGCACGATTTCTCTGCCGAGCGCGTGGAAAAGGTTATTGAGCGCCTGCAGAATTGCTGGAAAAAAGGAAGGCAGTCCAGCCTTTCCGGATGGTTCGGTAGATAGACAAAATAATTAATCCTACGAATTCAACGTGATAATATGGAAAAGTCAAAAATGGAAAAAGTCATAGAAGTGTCTAAGAGGAGGGGGATAATCTACCCTTCTGCGGAGATATACGGATCGATGTCCGGGTTCTGGGACTATGGGCCAATAGGACTTTTGATAAGGAGGAAGATTGAGGACTTTTGGAGGGAGTTCTTCCTAAAGCCTGACAACATGGTCGAGGTTTCTGGAAGCACGATTCTTCCCGAAGCTGTGTTCAAGGCAAGCGGGCACATCGACGGTTTTGTGGACCCCATTACCCAGTGTGAAAAATGCAAGAGCATACACAGGGCCGATCATGTAATAGAGAGCGCCACCAAAAAATTCGTGGAGGGCAAGACCACGGACGAGCTCACAGAGATTATAAAGAACGAAAAAATAAGATGCCCTTCTTGCGGCGGCAATCTTGGAAGCGCGAGAATATTCAATCTTATGCTGAAGACCGATGTCAGTGCTTCGGGCGGGCAGACCGCTTACCTGAGGCCAGAGACTGCGCAGAACATATTCACAGCTTTTAGGAGGGTTTTCCTTTCTTCCAGAGGCAAGCTTCCATTCGGAATAGCTCAGATAGGGCACTCGTTCAGGAACGAGATAGCGCCGAGACATTTCATAATACGTGTCAGGGAGTTCACGCAGTTCGAGATAGAGCTTTTCATAGATCCGGACGACAAGGACAACTGCCCGAACTTCGATTCTGTGAAAGACGTGGAAATAAACTTCTTTTCAAGGGATGCTCAGAAAAGCGGCGGGAGTGCCGAGAAATGCAGGATTGGCGATTTGTTCGACAATGGGGTGTTCCCGAACAAGTGGTTGGCTTATTTTGTTGCAAAGCAGATGCAGTTCTATCAGAAGATAGGCATACCTGCGGAATGCCTCCGGCACAGACACATGTTGCCCGAGGAGACCCCGCATTACAGCAAGGGTAATTTTGACTTGGAAATAAGCTTCGAATTCGGATGGAAGGAGACTGTTGGCAACTCTTACAGGACAGACTATGATTTGCAAAAGCACATGAAGCACAGCAAGACGGATCTTTCTGTTTCGGAGAACGGGAGGAAGGTTGTGCCGCACGTGGTGGAGCCTTCATTCGGATTCGAAAGGACTTTTGCAGGAGTTTTGCTGCACTGCTACAGGGAGGACAAAGAGCGCGGGTGGGACTGGCTGGCGCTTCCTGCTAAGATAGCGCCCTACAGTGTGGCGGTCATGCCTCTTATGAAAAAAGACGGGCTGGCTGAAAGGGCCCGGGAGATAAACTCGGAGATATCAAAGGTTCTCGACTCTTTCTACGACGAGTCCGGGAGCATAGGAAAAAGGTACGCCAGAATGGACGAGATAGGCGTTCCATATTGTGTCACAATAGACCACAAGACCCTGGAAGATGGCACAGTGACTTTGAGGGACAGGGACAGCATGGCGCAGACAAGAGTGGATTCCAAAGAGCTATGCGGAATGATATACGCCCTTTCTAACGGTTTGAAAGAATTCGGAAACTAGGCTCTACTGGCCTCTCCATATCCTTGCGAAGCTCGGGGTCAAAACCAGAAAGTCCTCGTCGATTCCCGCAATGTCTCCTTCCATAGCGAGGCAAGTCTTCTTCATCTTTTCTACAGCCCTCTTGAGCTCGGTCAGGTCCCTCTGCCTGAGGTCCCTTATCTTCAAAAACACAATCTTCCCCTCCCTGAGAAGGTCCTGTATCCTGTTGGTGTCTGAGAAGCTCTTCAGCGATTCTACGCACACTCCTATCGATGTGCCTTCCTTGAAAGCGGAATTGTCAAGCTCGACCCACTCATTCTCTGGATTGGCCATCTCTTCCTCTTCTTTCTTGGCGAACCTTTCGAACAACTTTTCCACCTATACATTTAGTTTGTGACTCAAACTTAAATAGCATTCAGATGCTTTTTCTCATCTGCTCGAGCATGCTCACAATGTTCCATATCTGAGTCCTGGTGTACATCGGCATGTTAGGGTCGTTTATTATGTCGTCCAGCGAGCTTATCGCAGTGCTGACCTTTAGTTCCACTGCGCCGTCGCCCTCTAGAACCGCTTTCGCATCGTCGACCGACGTCCTTATGTTCTTCGGGACAGTCCTGTCCTCCGATATTGTCCCTAGCATCTCAATCACTACAGAAAAGTCTGCATTGCTTTTTGCCATGTAAACACCTCATCCTTTCATCGACTGCTTCAGCTTTTCCTGAAGCTCGGTGAGCTTTGCAGTCAGCTCCTTTTCGTTCTTTTCCATGGAGTTCAGCCTGATATTTAGAAGGTCCTTGTTCTCCGAAAGCTCCTTCTTTATGTCCGCTGCAGGCTTGCTTATCATAACGCTCCCTGTTATCTTGTAAGCGTCCTTGTTGCCGCTCTTGTCGAGCTCCTCTAGAGCCTGGTCTATCTCCATGATGTTCAGCTTCAGGCTCTCCTTCTGTATCATTACATTCTGAAGCTGCTGCTGCATTATCTGGAACTGCATTATCATCTTGCTCTGCTCTTCATTGTCCGACATTGATATCACTCCAGTTTTTCTATCTCGCCCAGTGCTGAAATAATCGATAGGTATGAATTAATAATTGCCTTCAAGTGGCTTAATTTCTTTCCCTTAACCGAGATCTCGACGAAACCGTCGCATGCTGATATCTCCACAGAAGTGTCTTCGGTGTTTGTCATATCCGGCTCTATGCTTTTCTTTACGATTTCCGGATTATTGCATGCGAGCCTTAGCCTTACCTCGTGCATCATGAAATAGAATTTGTGATGCAAAGGATAAAAAACGCTTATCTTGCATGCACTCTCTTGAGAACTTCAGGCCTCATCTTTGCAAGTATCCTTGCGCCGCAATACGGGCACCTGACAGAGTCTTCAACCTTTGTTATTATCCTCTTACACTTGACGCATTTGTACATTTTCTGGCACCTGTCAGATTAAGTTTTTGGATTGGCCTTTAATAAATCAATCGGATTTTGGCTTGTACGCAGCACCCGCGAACTTTATGCCGCATTTCTTGCATTTCCAGATGCCGACAGACTCCCGCAAGACATGGTTCATCTTACATCTGGGGCATATGTGCTTTGATTTGCTGCTTTTCTCGACTTCGCTAACGAGGTTCTTTATCCTCTTTCCGTACCTTACTCCATACCTTCCTGCGGAGCCGAGCTTTTTCTTTTTTGACATTTCCAATCAATCCCTTATCATTTTTTTATAATATTAAACCTTTTCCCGGACATAAGCATTTCAAGTATGTCCTTGAGGCTGTTGTCGTCCAGCCGTCCCCTTATCTTGCCGTTTTGGTACAGCTGCACCAGATACATCTCAAGCTGGAGCGCAATGTCGGGCTTTACGAGCTTTAGCCTGCTGAGGCGCTCCTTGGCATCCTTTGTCAGTATGCTCATGAGAAGAGTCTTTTTCATCTCTTCCATGCGCTGAATTTCGGCTGGGTCAACTCTACTGTTGTCAACCATCCGGCATCAACTTTTAACAACCCTGCCAGCTATGTTGTCAAGCATCTTCCTACCTTTCGCAGATACCTCCCTTCCCCCGTCCTTGTTCTTGTTCACAAGGCCGGCAGACTCTAGCTGCTGGAGGAGCTTCCTTATTATTGATCCGGAAGACTTTCTGAATTTTGCTGGCTTGGTTCCCCTCCTCTTGCGACCGCCGTAATAACTTTTAAGCTTCTCCGTCCCTATCGGGCCGTCTATGTAAATTCTCCTCAATATGCTTGCTCCCCTGACATACCAAAAGTCAGACTGCTTCGGAGCTCTCTGCCTGTTTGTCCCGGACTTTGCGTAAGCCATCCACGCAGGTGGCTTTATTTCCTGGACCTTCTTCAGCTCTTCCTTGGCCTCTGATACAAGCTTCATGGCATTGACGTCGCGTACAGTTACCAATTTCACACCATCCTTTACCTTTTGTATACCTAGCTTAGGTTATTAAATTTTATTAATCTATGCTATTTAAAACAGCGTCACTCCTCTCCTGAGGACGAGCCCGCTGATATGAGTATGTATGCTGTTGCAGTTATTGTTATCACAAAGCCCCCTATTATCAGAAGCACTATTAGCATCGAAAGTGAGAACCCGCTGAGCTGTCCACAGAGCTCGGAGAACGACGGGTCGGCCTTGCACTGCACTGAAAGCTGCTCGAGGTTGTGGAATAAAAACAAAAGTACGAATGCCGATATAAACACTGTCGCCAGCCCTACGTAGACATACCAGTTTTTAGCCATCCGCTCACTTTCTGAACTTGGTCCTTGTAATGTTATTGCATTTTAGGCATTTTATAACTATTGCGCCCTTCTCGGTCCTATGGCTGGCTGTCAGCCCTGGCTTTAAGAGAGTGTTGCATTTTTTGCAGAAATTCTTGCTGTCCATTCTCACATTATAGCGCATTCCAATTTTCCTTGCCAGCTCTACATATCTCCTGCTCCTGTCCGGATGCGCCTTCAGTTCCTTTTCAGCCAAACCTAGAAGTATGCCTATCCTCTCCCTGGCTATGGACAGCTGCCAGTCGGGCTTTTTGGACCTTCTGATCATAATGAAAATATGTGAATTTGAAAAGAAAAAGTGGGGATGCTGGGATTTGAACCCAAATTACGAGCGCCCAAGGCTCGAGTCCTAGCCAAGTTAGACTACATCCCCTTTATTGTAAATCTCCGTCTTTCGCTTATTAATCTGATGTCTATTTAGACGCGATTCCATAAATGCCTTTATTTTTGATATTTTATGTTCAATAGAAAGTTGAGGCAATACGAAATTTTCCACAAATGCAGCATTTTTAGACGATACTAGAAATTCTATTTCGTTCCAATGGCATTTTACTGGAATTCTGTTTGGATATCTTATTTTAGTTCTGCTGTATATGCGAACACTGCATTTTAGAGCAGATTTCCGATGATATGGGGTCGACGGGATTTGAACCCGTGATCGCCGCCAATTTGGTTTAATTACAATCCCCAAGGCGGAATCCTAAACCAAGCTAGACTACGACCCCAATAAACTAATTATTTGATTACAGAAACACAGAATTAAAGTATTATGGTATTCGAGACAATCGCCGGAAGGAACAAGAAGGATTTGGAGATATACGGAAACAAGTCGGCCGGTTTCATAGGCAAGCATATAGTTGGGACGGGCGAGGACGCGCACCTCACCACAAAGGTCTTCATGGACTTTATGAGCCCGCACATAATACTTATCACGGGCAAGCGAGGCACTGGAAAAAGCTACATATCGGGCGTGATGGCGGAGGAGATATGCAGGCTGCCCGAGGACGAGAGGAAGAACATAGGAGTTGTTTTCATAGACACCATGGGAATATTCTGGAGCATGAAAAACCCGAACGACCAGCAATCGAAGCTGTTGAACGAGTGGGAGATGAAGCCAGAGGGAATAGACAATGTCAAAGTGTACGTTCCTTATTCGCAGGAGGACGAGTTCAGGAAGGCTGGAATACCGGTGGACGGCGGCATATCAATAGCGCCGTACGAGTTCTCGGCCGAGGAGTGGAGGCTCGCGTTCAACCTCGAGCCGACCGATCCAGCGGGAGTGTCGCTCGAAAAGTGCATAAACGAGCTTTCCGACAGCGGCGAGAAATTCACAATAGGAGATTTGATATCGAAGATAAACGACGACAACGAGACCGGAGACGATGTGAAGAATTCATTAGAAAATATGCTGACTGTAGCGCAGCAGTGGGGCGTGTTCGGCACGAGCGGGACTGACATAGACAGCATAGTGAACCCTGGCGGTATATCGGTTGTGGACGTGTCCCATCTAAGGGAGTCGGAGGCGTGGAGCGTGAGGAACTTTATAGTAGCCATACTCTCCAGGAAGATATACATGCGCAGGCTGATTGCGAGGAAGGAGGAGGAGGTCGCGAAAATGACAGGCTCTTCCAGGGCTGAAAAATCCTTCCCCATGGTTTGGATAATCATAGACGAGGCGCACAACTTCGCGCCTTCGGACAGGAGAACTGTTTCCACCGATCCTCTAACCACAATAGCTAAGCAGGGCAGGGAGCCTGGGGTCAGCCTGGTGGTTATGACCCAGATGCCGAACAAGGTGCACCAGGACATACTTAGCCAGTGCGACATGGTATTCTCACACAGGCTGACGAGCAAGGACGACTTGCAGGCGCTCCACAGCGTGATGCAGACCTACATGGAGAAGGACTTGTGGAATTACATCAATTCCCTGCCTCGATGGCCAGGAGCTGCGATAATACTGGACGACAACCTGGAGAAGGTTTTCACAGTGCAGATACGCCCTAGGATGTCGTGGCACGCGGGCAGCACTGCGTCCCTAGTCTAGCTTTTCTATCTCTTTTTCGAGCAGCTTCTTCCCTTTCAGAACCTGCGCCTCGGTTGTTGCGCTGTTGTATTCGAAAACCAGCGGGACGCCCTGCATCTTTTCCTTTCCTATTATCCTGAAATAACTTCCAAAGTCTATGTCGCCTTCCCCGAACGGAGTGTGGTCGATATTGCCTTTGCAGTCGTGTATGTGAATCTCGATTATTTTATCCTTGAACTTTTCCACGAAACTGTGGGAGTCGTATCCTTCCTTTTTGCTGGAGCGGTGGAGGTGACCGATGTCCAGAAGCAGCCCCAGATGGTCGGTCTTGAATTTCTTGAATATCCATTCGAACGCCTCCGGGTTCGTGGTTATCGAACTTCCCTCTGGCGGGCATATCTCAACAGCCAGCTTCATGTTCTTCTCCTCGGCTATGTGGACCAAATCTTCAAGGACAATCTTCATGTTGGTCCTGGCCTCGTCGAGCGGCATCTTTTCCACGACCTTTAGGTTCTTGAATCCGTTCTCGCCCTTCACCCATTTCACCTTTCCGGCGTATCCGCCGTGTATTCCGACAAAATCGCTGCCAAGCCTCTCGGATATGTCGAACATCTTCTTCACAATCTTTATTGTCCTGTCGTGCTCGTTTGGGTCGGACAGGTTTAGCGGATAGGACGATCCGTTCTTGTACGGCGGGAAGAGCGCGTGAACAGTGAAGCTCTTGCTCAGGTATTTCTTTCTTATTCCCAGCACGGTCTCGACAGCCTTGTCCTCGTACTTGTGCGCAGCCCCGACTTCCACGAGGTCGAAGCCCATTCCGAACACCCTCTCTATGGAGTCCTTTATGGAGAATCCTTTCGTGGCTAGCCACGAACTCGACATTCCGATCATCTTGTATCACGTCATCTGTTTTAGAATAATTGTGGTCCGGACGGCTTAAGTTTTTCAGGCGTATTTCAGTATTTTTGAAACAGTTCCTATTCCCTTTGTCTTGCCTTCCCTGAAAACGAACCTGTCGCCCTCCCTGACGACCTGCGGATGGTATCGGAAAGCCATCCTCACTTTTCCTGTCTCTCCCGATTTCAGGTAGCTCTTGTCAATCAAGCTGAGCTTGACAGTCTCGGAAACTGTGTTGTTGTGTATTATAGGCTCGTACCCGTTGGATATCCTTGTAGGGTGGGTGAGAACAACTATCTCCGCCTCGAAGCTCTTCACAGCCTTAGGGTTGAGAGATTTCTCGCACAGGACCATTCCCCTCTCCACGTCCTCGCACTTCATTCCCCTTATGGCAACTCCTACCACAGAGCCCGCGTTCGCCTCGGACAGGCGGTGGTAGTGCATCTCTATGCTCTTCGCCTTAACCGGCTTGAACTTTCCTGTTTCGTCCGGCCCGATTATAACATCAGTTTCAGGCTTCAGCGTTCCCTGCTTGACAGTTCCGCTTACAACTGTTCCAACTCCTGTCACATTGTACGCTCGGTCGATGAACATGAGGAACGGCTTGTTCAAGTCCTTCTTCCTTTCCGGAAGCGAGCTCAGCAGCAGGTTAAGCAGGTCGTAGCCCTCCAGTGTTACAGCGGACGTCTTTATCACAGGGACCACAGTGTCCATCTTGTCCATGACAACGTAGACGTCGCTTCTTTCCCTAACTATGTAGGGCACCCTGCCCACGTTCTTCATGAGCTCGTTGACCTCCTTTTCCACAGATTCCAGCCTCTTCTTCGGGACCTTGTCGACTTTTGTTATGCAAATCATCACAGGATATTCCATTGCAAGCATCAATCCTAGATGCTCTTTCGTTATGTGAGTGGGTCCGTCGTCCGCTGCCACAACAATCAATCCGTAGTCTATGTTCTGACCTACAACCCCCCTTATCGTCGTCTTGAGCCAAGGCTCGTGCCCCACAGTGTCCACAAAACTGATGAGCTTGTCCGAATTTTCAACAACTTTCGCCCTCTCCTTCTTGTCGAGCGGGTTCTTCAGGGTGACAGGCTTTCCGTCCTTGAAACCGTACAGTGCATAGTGCAGGTCTGCCGACAGCCCGCGCTCCATCTCGTGAGGAAGCACGTCCATGAACAGCCACGCCTTACCCTTTTCGTCCGGCTTGTTTGTTATGAGCGATGCCACAATAGTGCTCTTGCCGTGGTTTACGTGTCCGGCTGTTGCGACTATGATGTGCTTCTTCGCCGCCTTTCCGGGCGCCTTCTCAACAAGCACCCTCGCTATGGATTTACCGTTCTCCGAGAACTTTTCGAACTTTGCTATCTCAGCCGAGTTCTCCTTTGCTACTGTCCTGACCACGCTCATGGTCTGCTCTAGCTCAAAGTCTGTCAGGCCCTTCGCCTGTCCGTTGTCGTCCACTCCGAGTATGTACACAGCCCTGCCGTTTCCGACCTCCAGCCTGTACTTCATCTGGGTCGCCAGGTGCTGCCTCCTATCCTCGCTGAGGTGTATGTCCGGGCTCAGTATCTCCTTGAACTCGATGTGCTTGTTCTCCTTCGCAGGCACGGATATGCCGTTCTCCTTCTTGGACATATGAGAAAGATTCAGGGTGGATTGACTTAAGTTTAACTGGGATGATGCGTATGAAATTTAAACCTTGTTTTTCATCCAAAAAGTATGTCTTTGAGGAAACTAGCGGACAGACTGTATGGGGAGTCGAAGGACCTTGTAAAGAACTTGAAGGAGATGGCAAACCTGAACAAGGAGCAGGTCGCCTGGCTTGTCGGAGGGGTTTCTGTGTATGCAGCTCCCGCTTTGTTTCGCGCAGTCACTAAAATAACCGAGATATTCCCTCATTTTTACGAACTTCCATGGTATCTGCCGCCGAACATTATAGAGAAGGGAATTGTGAACTCGTTTTTCCCAGGAGCTACAGCGAGCGTTGTCATAGGCGATACAAAGTGGAAGCCGTACAGGTCTTTCATAAAGTCCCTGTCTAAAAAGATTGGATTGGAGAAATATGAGAAGTTTGTGGGAAGGTTCACAGGAGCCGCAATCGGGACCACACTCTGGACAGCCTTCCAGGCAGCCGGGTATGTTCAGAACTATCTCTGGCCGCATGGGGGAAACGCTTTCGAAGATCCGTCTGTATATCCGTTCAACATAGCGATAGGGTTGGCATCCACGCTGGTGCCTTATGGTGTTGAGAAATTGAAATCACGCCTTCTCGACGGTGTTAAACCATATTCTTTGTTGTCTCCGCCAGAGGAGGATAATAATATGCTATCTGGGCTTGTCGAAGAATAGAGTCATGAGCCTTTCAGCCAGTCTATGCTGCCGGCCGAATATTTCATCCCCTTACCGTCAACTATCTCCTCTATGATTTTAGCAGTCTTAGCCTTCGTGCTTCTAGTCGTGTCCACCTCGAATACCGTTCCCGGCCTGTGAATTGGAAGCGACTCTTCTGTGATCAGGCTTATCATCTCGGCTTCCAGGTTTTCTGTAATCTTTGTCGGCCAGTCGTACTTTTTCTTCAGCCTTTTTTCCAATGTTTTGGGCTCGCACCGGAGGATTATTACTATGTCCGCCGGAAAGAAATGGGAGAAATGCCCTTCCATCACAATGTTCGGATGGAGCTTGGACAGTTTCTTCACTTCAGCCTTCAGCTTTCCAATCTTCACTATCTTCGACTGCCTTTTCTTGTCGAATCCGAGGTAGGCGTTCGACTTTTCAGCCAGCTTGTTGAGGACCACGAGCCTGAACCTTTCCTTTCCCTTCCTTTTCTTGTTCAGCCTCTTCACAAGCTCCTCAGCAGTGGAGGTCTTACCCACCCCGCCTACTCCTGAAATGGCTACAATCATTTAAACACCGTTTCTTATTTGATGTAGATTGGTTGTTTTAAACTCCAATTTTCTTTTCTCCGATTATACAATAATAGTCTTTGTCGTCTTTCCAGAACTTTATTATTCTGAAGTTTCTATAATGTTCCCATATTATTTTTTTGTTGTATATGAAGTGCACTAGGCCTTTTTCACTTCCCATGGTGGGAACGTAAGTCCTCGGGGCTATTTTATTTGCAGTTTTGATTATACAATGACACAGTTTTCCTTTAAAGTACCTCCCTCTTAGTGTTATGAAAACAATCCCGCGTGGTTTCAAGACCCTTTCAATTTCTGATATAGCAGATTTTATATCGCTGGCAGTTCCATGTTGCAAGACTTGTACACTCACTACAGCATCGAAAAATCCTTTTTTATATGGTAGTTTTTTGAACACGTTTCCTATTTTCAATTTATTTTTAGGGAAACTTTCATCAAGCACGACTTTGGCTAGTTTTATACCCTCTCTAGATGAATCAATACCATAAACTTCAAATCCGTTTTTTGAAAGATATTTTAGATGTCTTCCAGCACCACATCCTAAATCGAGTATTTTATTGACCTTTCTTTTTTTTAAAAATTTCAAAATTTCAGGCATATTTTCATGAGGCTTGGTAATATCGTAGTAATCATAGTTCAATCCTTCGTTTTTGTAGATTTTGTCCCATTGTGCCATTATAGAGATTGAGCATTTTTTTAACTATAAATTAGACATCTTTTCTTAACTCAACTCAATTTGATTTATTTGGATTGATAAGAACATCCTTTTTTTAAAGATTGAAATTGCTAGTTTTATTTAGTTTAAAGTGGATGTTGAGTATATGGTCGAAAAGAGCAGTTCAGTGGTGTGGGCGGAGAAGTACAGGCCCAGCAGCCTTTCTGAAGTAATAAACCAGAGGCATGCTGTGGACAGGATAAAGGCGTTTGTCAAGGAGAAGAATGTCCCGCACATGCTTTTCGCAGGCCCGGCCGGCGTGGGAAAGACGACCACAGCGCTGGCAGTGGCGAAGGACTTGTACGGCAGCCTGTGGAGGGGCAATGTGCTGGAGCTGAACGCCAGCGACGAAAGGGGCATAGACGTGATAAGAAACAAGGTCAAGGACTTTGCAAGGACCAAGACCATGAGCAATGTCGGGTACAGGATAATAATTTTGGACGAGGCTGACGCGCTCACGCAGGAGGCGCAGCAGGCGCTCCGAAGGACAATGGAGAACTATTCCGAAGTGTCCAGGTTCATACTCATATGCAACTGGAGCTCGAAGATAATCGAGCCAATACAGAGCAGGTGCGCAGTATTCCGCTTCCGCCCGCTGGGCGACGCCGACCAGAGAAAGTACCTTGAGAGGATAGCGAAGGAGGAGAAATTGAAGGTCGACGAAGCCGGGTCGGCCGCTGTGATATACCTGGCCGAGGGCGACTTGAGGAAGGTGGCGAACACACTGCAGTCGTGCGCTTCGCTGGGCAAGCCTATAACCGAGGATGTCGTGTACGAGGTAGTGTCGAGCGCGAGGCCGGGACAGGTCAAGGCCATGATGGAGCTGGCGCTGAAGGGAAGGTTCGACGAGTCTAGGAAGATACTTTTGGACATGCTATTCAAGGACGGCCTGTCCGGCCAGGATGTGATACGGGAGGTGCACAAGCAGGTGCACGAGCTGGACCTGAGCAACCAGCAGAAGGTGGAGCTCATATCAAAGGTGGGGGAGTACGAGTACAGGCTCACCCAGGGAGCGAACGACCTGGTCCAGCTGGAGGCCATGCTCGCCCAGTTCCTTCTGTTCTCAAAGAAATAGAACGCTTATTCCGGCTTTGATGTTTCAGCTTCTAGCTTTCTGGAAATCTCAGTGACCTGCTCTTCGCTGTAGTATGTTTCCCCGCATTCCTTGCAAACCTGGCAGTCCTGAAGTATTCTTATCCTTCCTGGATTTTGCAGTTCCAAAGTCAGCTCCTTTTTCTCTGGCTTTATCTCCCTTGAACCGCAGATGACGCACGAATCTACGCTCATTTTATCCGCCATTTTTTGCATATCATCTATACAATCATTTGATAATGTATCTATTATTTTTATCAGTTGCTGCCACGCTTTCGGGTGGTATGTGCGACAGTACAAATAGTTTCTCAGACCATATTTAATCGAGTTATGTTCACCGAAAAGTACAAGCCAAGGAAGCTGGCTGAAATAGCAGGCCAGGGGGAGGCTGTGTCGAAGATATCCAAATGGTTCGGCTCGTGGAAGCCCGGTTCCAAGGCTCTTCTTCTTCACGGGCCGTCCGGCACTGGAAAGAGCTCTGCGATAGAGGCGCTCGCCTCCGAGAGGAACCTGGACTTTATAGAAATGAACGCGTCCGACTACAGGTCTGCGAAGCTGGTGAAGGAGGCGATAGGGTCTGCGGTTGGCCAGCAGAGCATATTCAGGCGCGGGAAGGTGTTCATGATAGACGAGGTCGACGG
>CAYRDB010000009.1:11083-21779 GCA_964423085.1 uncultured archaeon | reverse complement strand
TCCTAAAACATTTAAGCTTTTTAAATCATAATCTCCTTTACATTATAGTGCGATTGATGGGTATCTGAGCTGTATTCGGAAAATTAGTCGCAAACTATAAAGTGGAAAAAAAGGTGAATACGATGCTCCATGACCCGTTGGCTGATGCATTGTCAACGATAAAGAACGCAGAACGCGTTGGAAAAGATAGCTGTATTGCTATTTCTTCAAAGACCATAAAGTCTATTCTAGAGATAATGCAAGCAGGCGGATACATAGGAGCTTACGAACTCATAGAGGACGGGCGCGGTGGTAAGTTCAAGATAATTCTGAAAGGAAAAGTCGTGGATTGCAATGCGATAAAGCCTAGATACTCTGTCAGGACAGACGAATTCGAAAAGTGGGAGAAAAGGTACCTTCCAGCAAGAGATGTCGGCCTGCTTATAATATCCACGTCTAAAGGGGTTATGGATCACAAGAAAGCAAAGTCTATGAAAATAGGCGGAAGGCTTCTTGCGTATGTCTACTAGGTGTCTGTTATGTACGAAAAAGAGATTGCAATACCCGATAAAACGAGCCTGGAAATCGAAGGATTCGGTGTAAAAGTTAGCGGGCCGAAAGGTTCTGTCGAGAGGGTGTTCAAAGGACTTTTCGGAATAAAGCTGGAAAAGGCTGACAACAAGCTAAAGGTGAGCAGCGAGTCAGACGAGAGGAAGCAAAAAGCGGTTGTCGGAACAATAATCGCCCATGTAAGAAACATGTTCAAAGGAGTGACCGATGGGTTCAACGCTGAGCTCAAAGTGATATACAGCCACTTCCCGGTAACAGTAAAGGTGGAAGGGAATAATGTACTTGTTCACAATTTCCTCGGGGAGAAGACTCCGAGAGTGTCAAAGATATTCGGAAACGAGACCAAGGTTCAGGTCAACGGAGCTGATATAAAGGTCAGCGGAATCGACTTGGAAGCTGTCGGCCAGACGGCGGCGGCTATGGAAATGGCCACGATTATCCGAGCTCACGACAGAAAAATATTCCAGGACGGAATATTCATAACAAGGAAACCAAACCAGAAAGAATAGGTGAGAAATTATGGCAAAGAAAAAGTTTTTGAGACAAGTGTCGCACAGCCTCAAAAGACTCAAGAAGAAATGGAAAAAGCCCAGAGGAAGCGAGAGCAAGATGAGAAAACAAAGAGGAGGGAAACCCGCAATGCCAAGAGTTGGATATAGAACTTCAAGGGCTTGGAGAGGATCGCATCCTTCAGGAATGAGAGAATTTTTTGTAAGAAACCTCAACGATTTGAAGAGGATCAACGACAGCACTCATGCTATAAGGATTTCAGCGGCTGTCGGAGATAAGACGAAGGAAGAGATAATCAAGAAAGCCAAAGAAATGAATCTGACGGTTTTGAACCCATAGGTGTGTTTGAAAGATGACATCAAAGCTGACAATGCAAAAAAAGCTGGCTGCTGACATAATGAAGGTCGGCAAATCCAAGGTCTGGATTAGTCCGGACAAGGATAAGCAGAAGGACCTACAGTCGGCAATAACAAGGGCTGACATAAAAAAGCTCATCAGCAAGGGATTGATAAAAGCATTGCCAACCAAGGTCAAGATGCCGAGAACAAAAAAAGAAATTAAGAAAAGGAAAGGCACAGGAACCAGAAGGGGTTCAAAATACGCAAGGCTTACTAGAAAGCAAAAATGGATGTCAACTGTCAGGTCGCTCAGAGAGATGCTGAAAGGCCTTAAGGACGAGAAAAAGCTGGACAACGCCACATACAGGAAGCTGTACATGCTTGTAAAAGGAGGACAGTTCAGAAGCAGGTCGCACTTGAGGATATATCTCGAGCAGAGAGGACTGCTGAAGAAAGAGTGATATTATGAAAATAAAGCCAACCAGAAAGTTCCAGTTCAAAAGAAGAATGGAGGGGAAGACCGACTACAGCAGGCGCCTAAAGCTTCTCATATCTGAAAGACCCAGAATGGTTGTCAGAAAGAGCCTGAAATATATAAGGGTTCAGATAGTCGGGTTCGACGAAACTGGCGACAAGACTATGCTGGCAGTTGGATCCAACGTCCTGCCCGCACTTGGATGGAAGTTCGCATGCGACAACACGCCAGCAGCATACCTAACTGGATTCCTGATGGGAAACATGGCAAAGAGTAGAAAAATAAAAGGAGCTGTACTTGATATTGGACTATATCCTTCAGTGAAAGGATCGACCATATATGCTGTTGTTAAGGGCGCAATAGACGGAGGATTTGAGATTGAAGCAGACGAGAGCGTGTTCCCCAGCGAGGAGAGGATAAAGGGCGAGCATATTGCCAAAAACAACGAAAAGTTCAAGGACATGCCAAAAGAGTTCGACAAGGTAAAATCTAAGATTGCAAGCACTTCATACACAAAGGGTGAAAGCAAATGACAGAAAAGAAAAATGATACACCTAAACCAGAAGATAACAAGAACGTGAAAGAGGAGAATGCTAAAATGCCAGTCGAACAGAAAGTTGAAAATACAGAAAAGCAGAAAACCGAACCTAAAAAGGTAGAGGCTGTTCCTGAAAAGAGAAGGGGCTTTAGAAGTTTTGAAACCACGGAACAAGAAGCATGGGTGCCGAAAACCGACATAGGAAAGAAGGTTTCAAGCGGCGAAATAAAAGACATAAACGAAATACTAGACTCTGGAAAAAACATCCTTGAATACCAGATAGTAGACAGGCTTATGCCCGAGATACAGAACGAACTGCTCCTTATAGGAGGAAGAAAAGGAAAGGGTGGAGGAAAACAGAGGATACCTGTCAGGATGACCACAACAATGCACAGATCCGGAAAAAGGTTCACATCGAACGCTTTGGCGATTGTAGGAAACGAGGACGGAATTGTCGGCATAGGCAAGGCCTCTGCTGTTGAGAGCAGGGGCTCGATACAGAAGGCTATTAACAAGGCTAAAACCAACATCATAAAGGTGAAAAGAGGGTGCGGTAGCTGGGAGTGTGGTTGTGGAGGCAACCACAGCGTGCCGTTCAAGACAGAAGGCAAGTCGGGATCTGTCAGCGTTGTGCTGATGCCAGCTCCAAAAGGTCTCGGACTCGTAGCAGACGACGCTTCCAAGAAGCTGCTAAAGCTAGCAGGTGTAAAGGATGTGTGGGTAAAGACATACGGAAACACGAAAATGAGAATAAACCTGATAACCGCAGTGTTCAATGCTCTGAAAAAGCTGTATATATACGATAGGTGATTTGATGATTGCAATAGTTAGAATAAGGGGAACAGTAGGAGTTAGGGGAAAAATAGAAGATGCCCTTCGCATGCTAAGGCTTGACTCTCTTAACAAATGCGTAGTCGTTCCCGAAAACCCAAGCTACAAGGGAATGATACAGAAAGTCAAAGACCACATAGCTTTCGGAGAAATAAGCCAGGAAATGTTCACAGATATGCTGAAAAAGCGCGGAAGGTTGGAAGGTGACAGAAGGCTCGACGACAAGACAATCAAAGAGACAGGCTACGACAGCATAGACAAACTAGCTAAGGATATTTTTGAAGGCAAGGTCGCCATGAAGGACGTTAAAAAACTAAAGCCTGTTTTTAGATTGACACCTCCCTCGAAAGGGTTCGTTTCGACAAGCATGCAATACCCGAAGGGTGACATAGGGAATCACAAAAAGGAGATAGACAGCTTGATTAAAAGGATGATATAGATGGTTGTAAGAAAGAAAAAAAAGATGCTCAAGTACCGCGGCCGAAGGAGCCAGGGATATGGACTCCACAAAAAGCACAGGGGAGGCGGAAGCCGAGGAGGAAGAGGGCAGGCTGGAATGCACAAGCACAAATGGAGCTACACTGTAAAGTATGATCCTAATCATTTTGGAAAGGATGGGTTCAAAAGGCCGTTCGCTGAGAACAGCAGGCCGAAACCGATAAACCTGAAGGACGTAGAGTCTCTTGCAGGAGGAAAGAAGAAAATAGAGCTGGAAAAATTCGGATACGACAAGGTTTTGGGAGGAGGGAACATAAGCTCCGCTCTTGAAATAGTTGCAGAATCTTTCTCCAAAAAAGCTCTGGAAAAGATAGAGGCGGCTGGAGGAAAGGCTGTCGTATTGGAAAAGAAGGCTGAACCCGCAGAGAAGGAAGATTGACATGAAGATTGGATTCGACATCGAAAAGGTTTCGAAGTACATACCATCAGTCGAAAAGCCAACTTACAAGCAGACTTTCAACACCAGGCTGAAATGGACCGGCATCGCACTTGTGCTTTATTTTGCGCTTTCTGTTATAACTGTCTACGGGCTTGACACAAGCGCCAATTTCGAACAGTACAGGTTCTACGAAATAGTGCTTGGTTCCAAGTTCGGAAGCCTCATGACGCTGGGAATAGGCCCGATAGTGACCGCAGGAATATTGCTCCAGCTTCTCGTGGGATCCAAGATAATAAACTGGGACACATCAAAGCCGGAGCAGAGGAAAAAGTTCCAGATGTGGAACAAGTTCCTGGCGGTGGTTCTCTGTTTTGTGGAAGCCTCGGCATTTGTCATAGCGGGTGCGATGCCGGTTACCGGCGGAATATTGATGCAGATTCTTGTCATACTCCAGCTCGCAGGAGGCGCGCTAATAGTAATTTTGCTCGACGAGATAGTCAGCAAGTGGGGATTCGGATCAGGAATAAGCCTGTTCATAGCAGCAGGAGTAAGCAGCCAGATACTGGTGAGGATACTCTCCCCTCTCTCCATAGCTTGCTCTGCAGGCAACATATTCAGCTGCATACCAAATGTGGCTAGCCCGCCTGCAGGACTTATATGGTCGTTTTTCGCCGAAATACTGGCCAGCAACCCGTACATGGCCCTACTCACAATCGCTCCGATAATAGCGACAGCGATAGTTTTCGTCATAGTCGTATACGTGCAGAACATAAGAATAGAAATCCCTCTATCATTCTCGACTCTAAGAGGGTTTGGAAGGAGCTGGCCGCTCAAGCTTCTGTACACAAGCAACATACCTGTAATACTGACAGCGGCCCTGCTGGCGAATCTCCAACTTATGGCTAGCATGAGCGCAGCGCCAACTGTTGACGGCTTGAACTGCGGAATACTTGGATGCTACGACTCGCAGAACATGCCTGTTCCAGGAGGACTGATATACTACCTGACTGCGCCTAGCGACCTTTTGTCCAATATAATGCAGATGACTGTTAGCTCGTCTGACTTGATTAGAATAGTCACATACACCCTTTTCATGGCGGTAGCTGCGATGATATTCTCAGTATTCTGGGTAACAACATCAGGAATGGACGCCAAGTCCGTTGCGACTCAGATAGACAACAGCGGCATGCAGATACCCGGATATAGAAGGGATCCTAGGGTCATGGAAGGAGTGCTCAACCGCTACATACCAGCGCTAGCAGTGATGGGTGGTCTCTTGGTAGGTCTGATATCCGCGCTCGCAGACTTTACAGGCGCTATAGGGACTGGAACCGGAATACTTTTGACTGTAATGATAGTCTATAATTATTACGAAGAGCTCAGGGGTCAGAGGCTAGACGAGGCCCACCCGTGGGTAAGAAAGGTATTCGGCGAGTGATAGAAAAATGTTTGAAGAAATAACGAATGCATTGGCTGGAGCAATGGGTAGTGTTTTTTCACCCATACTGGCTTTCGGCCCGACAGTGTCAATATTCATACTGTCTTGCATAGTGACGCTCACAATCATAGCAATAACCAGGCTCATAACCAACAAAAAAGCCATGGACGAGCTCAAGGAAAATATGAACATGATAAAGGAGCAGATGACAGCAGCCCAAAAAATAGGAGACACTGAGAACGCGTCGAAGTTCATGAAGGAGATGATGGACACAAACGGCAAGCTCATGAAACACATGTACAAGGGGCTTTTCGTGTCGTTGATAATAGTTATGCTATTCCTGCCTTTCATGAGCGTGCAATACGAGGGAATGACAGTAGCTATAATGCCGTTCGAGCTTCCAGTGATAGGCAACGAACTTACATGGATATTCTGGTATGTTCTCGTTTCTTTCACAATCGGATGGGTAGTCAGGAAGATGCTTGGAATGAATTAAAGTATTTAATTATCAGAAACGTCTAATAAAGAAAGGTGCTTGCATGGTAAGGAGAGCCAAGAAGCTAAAGAAAAGGATTCCGTCTGGAAAGAGCGTAATAAGGCGAGGAAAGAGGAAGCCGGGATATTCAAGGTGCGCGGTCTGCGGAGCCAAGATAGGCGGCATGCCAAGAAGACATCCAGGCGAAATTAAAGGGGTTCCAAAATCAAAGAGGGTTCCCAATAGGCCGTATGGTGGTTATCTTTGCACAAAGTGCATGAGAGAAACTCTGAAGAAAAAATCAGTTTGAGGTGAAATTTAATGGTAGTGCTAGAAGTCGGACGTGTATGCGTCAAGATTGCAGGAAGAGAAGGTGGAAAATACTGCGTTGTCACAAAGCCTGCTGGCAAGGAAAAAAGCGACAAAAGCTTCGTTTTTGTAACAGGCCCAAAGTTGCTCACTGGAATAAAAAGAAGGAAAGCCAACATAGAGCACTTGAACCCTACAGAATACAAACTGGAAATACAAGAAGACGCTTCCGACGAGCAGGTTATATCTGCATACGAGAAGGCCGGTCTTGTTCTAAAACTTGGGCTGAAAAAGCCTTCCGCGGCTCAGATGAAAGCCAAAGAAGAGAAAGCCGCTAAGAAGACAGCGACTTCGGAAAAGAAAAAGTCCAAGAAAGACTAGAGAAGAAGCCAGACAGCTGCCGACAAGGGAACGGTCAGGTTATCGTATTTTCCGGACACTAGTTCTACCATAGTGCACACCGCGGAAGATGCTAAGGCTGTGCTAAAGTCCAGAAAGAAAAGGAATCCCACGAAAGTAACAGCGAAAAAAGAAAGACTTCCTTCCAAAGTTTTTGACTGGTATATCACATGCTTTCCATATCTTTTTCCTATCAGAGAGGCTATTCCGTCTCCCAGGCATAGCGCTATTGCAGCAACGTAAGCTGTGGTTTTGTCGAAGAATGCAAAAATCAAAACCATGGCTACCGCCATCAGAAGCGGGCTCATCGCTATGCCGCGAATCTCGAAAGGCCTTCCCAGCACCCTAACAGCCCTTGATAAAATCGGGACAGACTCTCCTGTTCTCCTAACAAGTTCGCTAGAAAGGTATACTATGGATACAAGCACCCCTATCGCAGCTGTCAGAAGAGGGGGCATAAACTCTATCGAAAATACAAAGACCAGGAATGTGGACATGTGCAAGAATTTTCTCAGAGTCTCTTTGCTTATGCTCACAATTATATCTTGTAGAACTAGAAGAAAAAGCTTGTATCAGGCTTAAATTTCGTCCACGCCACTAAAAACGTTGCTCTTGACTTCGTTGGACATTTTTTCTGGCTCGGACCTGTTCGTCTTCACGAACTTGAACATACCCATTAGCACCCAGACTATGACAATTATCAGTATTATTATCACTCCTATCATCACAGGCACAGTATAGACGCCTGCTACGCCTTCGAACCATTCGACAACAGGAGAAGACACTGATGAGAAGAATCCCAATATAGGAGCGTAGAATGGCTCTGGTACTGTCGTAGTGGTTGTTATTTCCTCGCCTGGAACAAGATACGGACCGACTTTTGTAAAGTTCATTATCTCGCTCTTAAACGGATATTCTGCAAAAAAGGAAACCTGCCCTGATTCACCATTTGGAATTATCATAAAAGTGCCCACAGCTGAGCTGCCACCTTTAACGCTAAGCGTCTTCGACTCGTCGTCTGCTTCCCATCCGTCTGGTATCAATATAGAGACCTTGACAGCAGTAGCGATGTCACCGCTGTTTTCCACTTTGAAAGAAAGATTGAATGGTTCGTCTTCCTCTATCATGTTTGGCAAGATTATGTCTGTTATGTTCAAGTTCACTTTCGAGGACGCATTGCCCACTGCCAAAACGAAATAAGTGTCGTTCATCACTTCCCTGAAAGAGTGATGTTCCTGGCCAATCACATTGACCACATACGCGCCCATAGCATCGTATGGAACCGTTATGTTCATCTTGAAAGTCTCTGGGACTCTGTAAAGCCCATCCTCTGGATTCCATTCCCTGAGTATGCGCACGTCGCTCCACCACTCAGGATCTATCTCATAGTCGTATGGCATTCCAGACGCGCTTAGGTCAAAATTGTGAAGCCAATACATTCCTGTTACAAGTATCTTTCCGTCAACTTCCACAACTTCCCCAGGATTGGCGTTGACCTCCTCGGGCATTATGATTTCAAAAGTGTAGAAAGTCCTTCTAGACTCTGCTACGAGTGGCACTGCCACTAACGCGCAAAGCGCCAAAACTAAAATCAACTTGCCTGCTAGTTTCATTTTTATCTAATTATTCACGGCCTCTAAAGCTTTTATGCTATTCGTCGAAAGGTTTTTAATGCAGCGCAATTATGGCGCAAAAAGAGATATAAACACACAGCAATTCATAAAAAAACTCCGATTCAGATTAAAATCCTTCTTTTCATAATGTTTAATAGTTCTTATGAAATCCAAGAAGTTTTTTGCATCTGCAATATGCATTGCGCTGGTTCTAATCACGAGCAGCGCTATGGCTAGCGACATCCCGCCGCCAGTATACGGCTTGAACATAGTCGGATACGAGGATGTGATAACACAGACAGCAGGGACTCGAGAGATTCACGAGGTCGAAGTTAAAAACATAGGCGTTGTGGAGATAGGCAACATATATCTAATCTCAGACAGACTGGAAAGCGGCTGGTTCGAATCCAATTCTTTTGTATCGTTAGAGTTCGATAAAGTCGGAGTGCTGAAATACTACATGGATGTACCAGAAAGCGCAGAGGGTATGCATGTTTTCTCCCTTATAGCAGTTGGCGATTATGGTGTTGGCAAGGTTAGCAAGATTGTTCCTGTTATTTTGAAAGTGGAAAATGCTAAAGCCCCAGCAACTACAACGACAACCACGCAGCAGTTACCTCACATAGAGATTCCAGGGATTAGCGTGCCTGAATGGATCGGTAATGTAAGCATAGATTCCGCATTCGGTTGGATGAGGTCTGTCGTAGACAGCGCCAGGAATATCGCAGGTAGTAAAATAAGCGACGAGGCTTTTCTGGTCTATGTAATAGCTGCGCTCTTGGCTGTACTTGGTTCGCTGTTTCTGATAAACAATTTCTGGATTTCAAGAAAACGCTAAACTTTAATCCTATGTTTAGAGAATCTTTCTTATGGAATACGACGAGTGGAAAGTCAGAGAGGACTCCAAGCCAGGAAAATTCGGAAAGCTGCCTTCTGATAGGACAATTGAAGAAATAATAAGAAGTTCTGTCATAATTATCGACAAGCATAGCGGACCCACCTCGCACCAGATAACTAAATGGGTCGCTGAAATTTTCGGCACCAAAGCAGGTCACGCAGGCACGCTCGATCCCGGAGTCACTG
The DNA here is from genome assembly GCA_964423085.1 of uncultured archaeon. Lineage (GTDB taxonomy): Archaea > Aenigmatarchaeota > Aenigmatarchaeia > CG10238-14 > SCSR01 > JAUWZS01. The sequence continues at coordinate 12,344 of CAYRDB010000009.1, read as the reverse complement.
GCGTTCTTCCTACCACAATCGGCGACGCGAGAAAGGTCATGCCCGTACTCATGGGAGTGAGAAAGGAATACGTGGGCGTTATGCGAGTGCACGACGACCTACCAGTTGATGAAATAAAAGAGAAGGCGAGGCAGTTCGTAGGTAAGATAATGCAGAGGCCGCCGATAAAGTCTGCTGTGTCAAGAAATATCAGGGAGAGGGAGATATACTTTTTCGACATAGTTGAGGTGGAAGGGAGGGATGTTCTGTTCCATGTAGGGTGCGAAGCCGGAACTTACATAAGGAAACTCTGCCACGACTTTGGGGAATCAATCGGATGTGGCGCCCATATGACCGAGCTTAGAAGGGTAAAAGCCGGTATGTTCAATGAGTCTGAAGCCACACCTCTTGTGAAAGTGAAGGACGCGTACGAAATGTGGAAAGAGAAAGGCGACGAGAGCAATCTCAGGGGAATTCTAATACCAATCGAGGAAGCGATAACTCATGTGAAAAGGATTGTTGTAAAAGATTCAGCAGTCGACGCCATATGCAACGGGTCTCCGGTATATGTTGCAGGCGTCTCTAAGACGCAGAATGGCGTTTCCAGGGGCGACATAGTGGCAGTATGCACACTGAAAGGGGAGCTGGTCGCTATAGGCATATCTAAAATGACTAGCGACGAGATTGCGAATAGCGCAAAGGGCGCTGCTGTTAGGACTGACAGGGTTTTCATGGAAAGGGGCACTTATCCGAGCGAAAAGCATGCGGGTTCAAAAAAACTTAAATCCTAGATTAGACTTAGTGATTGTATGAAAATATCGGAAATGCAGAAAGGGATGAGCAACGTATCAGTCGAAGGCAAGATTATAGACATATCCGAAATCCGAGAGGTCAACACCCGCTACGGCAAGAAAAGCGTGGCGGACGCCATGATTGAAGACGACAGCGGAGAGATAAAAATCAGCCTCTGGGAAAACCAGATAAACGAAATCAAGGTAGGCGACAAGGTCTCGGTGACAGGCGCCTTTGTGGGTGATTTCAGGGACGTGTTACAGCTCAACATCCCCAGATCCGGCAAGATAGAAGTCAAGAAGGTTTGAAATGCTTTTCCTAAAGTATTTTTATACCAACTACGTCTAGTAATAGATATTGCCGAGGTCGCATAACCTGGTAGTGCACTGGTCTTGAAAACCAGCGTCCTTCGGACATCTGGGTTCAAATCCCAGCCTCGGCGCTGATAATCGATACAGGCGAGTATTTTGGAAGACAAAAAAGTAAAAGA
>CAYRDB010000009.1:0-10983 GCA_964423085.1 uncultured archaeon | reverse complement strand
TTCCTCGCATCAAAGAAGGTGGGAAAGTCCGGGAAGGTTATAGGCATTGACATGACTGAAGATATGATAAGGAAATCGAAATCGATTGCCGACAAATATGGATACAAAAACGTAGAGTTCAGACTGGGTGATATAGAAAACCTTCCAGTGGACAACGGTTCAGTCGATGTCATAATAAGCAATTGCGTGATAAACCTCGCCCCAGACAAGTCAAAAGTCTTCAAAGAAGCACGTCGAGTTTTGAAAGGTGGTGGAAGAATGTACGTGTCTGACATTGTAGTGCTGAAGGAGTTGAGAGAAGAACAGAAAAACGATGAAAATCTATTATCAGGCTGCGTTGCAGGCGCCCTGTTGAAGCAAGACTATATAGAAAAGATTGAAAACGCTGGATTCAAAGTTAAAGTCCTTTCAGAGGACAAAGAAATAAGCAAGATACAATACAAAGGTATTCCTCTAGAAAGCATAAAGATAGAAGCTATAAAATAAAATGTTAAATGAGAAATCTTCTATTATGGGAACCCGGATTGTGGTATACGGCTCGCTCATAAACGAGAGTTCTCTCAAAAGGACTTTACCTGAATATTCTGGACGAAAAACTCCAATTATCGTAAATGGTTTCCAGCGCAGGTTCAACAGGATATCTGTGGCCAGACTGAAGACTCCAGAACAGAGAGCGAGTCTCTGGCCAAATGTTGGCACGCTCGATGTAATCAGGAAGGACGGGGCTTATATCAACGCCGTTTTACTGCATGTAAGCAGCAACCAGATGAAATATCTGAAAGAGCGCGAGGTTGGATACCACTTGGAGAGCGTGTATGCGCTAGACTTTAACACAAGAAAATTCCTGGACAAAGCGGAAATATTCGTGAGCAATCCTATGCAGGTGTTGGTGGGAGACAGAATATGCGACATAAACAGCGATGAAATAATGCCAATTCCCAGCTATATGGAAGAGTGTTTCGAAGGGGCACGAGAAATAGGAGAAGATTTTCTAAAAGTTTGGAAGCAGACAACATTCAACGCGAATGGCGAAAGTATTGATTGGAATATTGCCAGGCGGGATTAGATTTAAGGGAGGAACGACAATTTAGATTAGGTAATACAATGGCTTTGGAACTTAATCTTCTGACCCAACCATTGGAAAGCTTCATGAATTCGGTAATAGCCACGCTTCCAGGACTTGCGGCATCGCTGATACTGCTCGTCATAGGCTGGGCTATAGGAACGATAGTGGGAAGGATAACCAAGGAAATAATGGTCAGAATAAAGCTGGATCAGTACCTCATGAAGAGAGGTCATATGATTAAACTCAGCGATATCTTCCCCCTGATAATACAATGGGTAATCTACCTAGTGTTCATACAGGCCGCCGTAGAGGCGCTTGGCCTTGTGGCACTGACTGAATTCGTGGGCATGGTAGTCAACTTCATACCTGGACTTTTGGGCGCAATAATCGTGGTAATAGTCGGTTATGCGCTTGCTGGATACGTTCAGACTGAAGTCGAAAAAAGCAAGATAACATATTCCAACATAATGGCAAAACTCATATTTTGGCTGATGATATATGTTTCGTTCGCCATAGCATTGCCGCTGATTGGAATAGACGCAACAGCGATAAACTACCTCTTGCTCATATCGGTCGGGTCGATAGGTGTCGGGCTAGCAATAGCAATAGGACTAGGATTGAAGGACGTGGTCGCAGTAATCGCCAAGAAAAAACTGAAGCATATGATGAAGTGAAGCCGCGACCAGTTCCGCTTTCTTTTTAATTTTTAACAGCGCTATTTTATGATATGCGGCTGTGGTCCAGCCTGGCTAAGACTCGAGCTTCCCAAGCTCGCAACACGGGTTCAAATCCCGTCAGCCGCACAAAGAAACCGTGTTAGATTTAAAAACATATAAACACTACAATTCTTAATATCGGTTAAGAATCAAGGGATATCTATGGCCAAGAGGACAGGACCAACAAACGTGCATATGCGCGCGCTAATAAACAAGCTTGAGAAGACAAAAGTCCCTGCTTGGACAGACGTCGCAGAGAAGCTTTCCAAGCCAAGGAGGAGGAAGACAGAAGTCAATGTCTCCATGATAGAAAAGTACGCCAAAGATGGTGACACTGTGGTCGTTCCAGGATCCGTTCTAGCAAGCGGAGAAATAGCAAAGCCTGTCACAGTCGCCGCCTGGAAGTTCAGCCCAGCAGCAGAGGAAAAAATAAAGAAAGCAAAAGGTTCTACAATTTCGATAGGCGAGCTTTTGGATAAAAATCCAAAGGGTTCTAAAATAAGGATAATGGTTGGTTGACTGTTATGATAATCTACGACGCAAAAGGTCAGATACTCGGGCGCCTAAGCTCAGTGGTAGCCAAAAGGCTGCTAGGTGAAGAGAGCGTTTCGATTGTAAACGTGGAGGGCGCGGTGCTTTCGGGGAACAGGGAAGCTACTATAAAGTTGTACAAGCAGAGGACAAAGAGGGGAGATCCTATAAAGGGTCCATTCTTTCCAAAGACGCCTGACGGTATTTTTAGGAGGGCGGTGAAAGGAATGCTTCCGATGAAAAAACCAAGCGGAAAAAAAGCATACAGAAGGCTAAAGGCTTATGTAGGTGTGCCTGAAGAGCTCGCTGGAAAGGAAGCGGAATTCCAAAAGAATGTGGCAGACTCCTCAAAGCTTATGACAAGAAGCATGACAATCGGAGAGCTATCCGCGGCATTACATGCAAGAAAACAGGTGAATGAATGACAAAAACCAAAGAAGAATATTTCTTTTCAACTGGAAAGAGGAAAAAGGCTGTTGCAAGAGCAAAGATAGAAAAAGGTAGCGGAAAAATAACAGTGAACTCAATTCCAATTTCCGTCTGGGGTACGGAAATATCCAGGTTGTGGATTAAGGAGCCTATGGAATTGTCAGGGGATGTTGCTAAAGCCGCTGATATTTCGGTCAGCGTAAAGGGCGGAGGCGTCTCATCTCAGGCAGAAGCCGCAAGGATAGCAATTGCAAGGTCTCTTGTAAAGTTCTCCAAAGACAAAAAACTCAAAAAGACTTTTATGGAATTTGACAGGAATATGATGGTATACGACCCTAGGAGAACTGAAGTACACAAACCTTCAAGGAGCAAGCAGGGACCAAGAAGGCACAAACAGCGCTCCAAGAGGTAAGCTTAAGCCAATAAAAAACACAAAGAATGAATACGGTGTCTTAAATGATGGTTGCAGTACGTTGTTTCACTTGCGGCAAGGTGGTAGGCCACCTCTGGGAAGAATATAAGAAGAGGGTTGAAGAAGGGGAGGATGGCGGAAAGGTGCTTACCGAACTGGGTTTGGAAAGGTACTGCTGCAGGCAGATGCTCATGTCTAATGTGGACATGATGAAAGAGCTCAACCAGTTCAAAACATAGGTGATTTTCCTGATTTGGCCAAAAGACGAATTCACAAGGTTTGAAGTGTCCAGGCTAGTCGGAGCAAGGTCGCTTCAGATATCGCTCGGCGCGCCAATCCTAACAAAGACTGACAAGGCATCGCCCATTGACATAGCGAAAGAAGAATTCAAGGAACAGATAATACCAATAACGATAAAGAGGACGCTTCCAGACGGCACCCTCGTCACAGTAGAGGCAAAGAGCGCGATAAAAAACTGGGTAGCAAAGTACAAGGAAATCTGATTCATTCTAGAAACTCTACGTCGTCTATTCTTCCGTCTGAATTTTTGTCTATTCCTCTAACAACTCTTGCTATGCCATTTTCAAACTTGTTACCTGTCTGAACTTCCTTCATGCGCCTAACAAGAGCCAGTATTGATGCTTTGGTCCCTTTGAAGCGTATCCCAGAGAGAACGATTATGTACTTTTCTCCTTTCGCAACAGGATTTTTCATTTTCACTATTATGCCAACATCATCGCTGCTGTAAACAGACTTTGTCAGACTCGAGACAAGATTGAAACCGTGCTCTGTGTCGAAATATACAGGAAGGCTCTTGTTGAACTTGTCTATAACGATGTTCGTCTTTGGTCCCCCTATAATTATAAGGTTCCCCGACATGTCGCTATCGGTGACTTCTGTGTCCAGCTTGTAGCCGTTGTCAGAAGACTTTAAAAAAGTTCCAAGGAACAGCGCTAGGTCTATTCCCGCGGACCCGTCGAGAGCCTGCGCGCCGTATCTTCCATGAGGATCGGGAGATCCGACAACTATGGTCGCGTCAAGCACGCCGTCCTTTATCAGAGGATTGAAAAACTCAACTTCCCTGGCGCGCGTGCTGATGCCAGAAAGCGGCTCCCCGTTGAAGAGCTTTATAGCTAGGAACGGATGTGAAACAGAGTATATTTTTGCAGTCGCCCCAACCCGCTCTTCTGTCCTATCCATTTTAATTATGCCAGCGGCTTCGAGCCTCCTCAAGTGATAGTATATTTTCTGTTCATGCTCCTTTAGAGTCCTAGCTATGTCCATGGCGCACCTAGGCTGCTTGGAAAGCTCGAACAATATTCGTTGAGCAAGTTTGCTTGTGACCGAGCCCAAGCCTTCTGGACTTGCGCAAAGAGCTTTGTATGCGTTCTGCCCCCCTTCGGTTTCCTCTACGACAAACATCGAAACACCAGATTAACAATGGTAGTTATAATATTATAAATCTTTTTATAATGGTCGTGCCTTTTTAAGCTTCTTTTGCACAAAATCATGCGCACGCTAAAGACTCTCTTTTAGATTCGTTATATATGATTTTATGACGAAAAAAATTACAACGAAAGTGTGTTTTGATGTGTGGAATAATAGGATATTTGGGAGATAGCAAAGCCGCATCTGTTGTAATCGAGGGCTTGAAGAGCATGGAATACCGGGGATACGACTCGGTTGGCGTAGCCATATCAGACAGGAACCTTGGTATAACTATCGTCAAGGATGTTGGAAGAGTTGGCGGCATTGAAAAGGATGTTCTGTCTGTCGGAGCGTCGGGAAACATAGGAATAGGGCATACTAGATGGGCCACCCACGGAGGAGTGACAAAGGACAATTCTCATCCGCATATATCGAACAGCGGAAAGATAGCTGTTATACACAACGGGATACTAGAAAACCACCAGATTCTAAGGGAGCTGCTTGAAGGCAACGGATTCAAATTTTCAAGCGAGACCGACACCGAAGTCATACCAAATCTGATAGAATTCGAGATGTCGAAAGGGAAGGGCTTTGAGAGAGCGACCATGGACGCAGTGAAGCAGTTCGAAGGATATTATGCGATTATAGCAATCAAGGAAGGCGAGGAGAAGATGATAGCCGCAAAGAACGGATCGCCCCTGGTCGTAGGAATGGGAGAAAAGGAGTATTTCATAGCCAGCGACATACCAGCGTTTTTGAAACATACAAAAAATGTTGTGTACATCCAAGACGGCGACTTTATATCAATTGACAAGAATGGGGTCAAGATAATTGACAAGGACGGCCACGCGTCCGAGCGTCCCTTGCAGACCATAGATTGGGACTTGGAAAAGGCGAAAAAGGGCAATTTCGACCATTTTATGATGAAGGAAATATCCGAACAGGTCGAGACAATAAAGAGTGCTGCAAACCAGAGCAAGGATGCGATTATGGACATAGCAAACGAGATAAGGGGTGCGGAAGGCGTTTTCCTTGTCGCGTGCGGAAGCTCTTACCACGCATGCCTCTCAGCCAGCTACCTGTTCTCGAAGATAGCGAAGAAGCATGTCAATGTGGTCTTGGGATCCGAGTTCTCAAATTACGAGCACTTTCTCACGCCGAAAACACTAGTAATAGCAGTGTCTCAGAGCGGAGAGACTATAGATGTGATAGATGCGATACGGACAGCAAAGTCGAAGGGGAGCAGAATCGTATCGCTTGTAAACGTAATCGGATCTTCTCTCCACAGAATGTCGGACAAGTGTGTAATGCTTAACGCTGGCCCGGAAATATGCGTGCTTTCAACAAAGACTTACACAGCCCAGCTTACAGTGCTCTCGCTGCTAGCCTACGCGCTAGGTAACAGGTACGATGAAGGAAAGGGAAAGGTGGAGTATGTTTGGAACACAATGTACAACCTAACAGCGGCCAGCACCAGGGACTACATAAAGAGGCTCGCTGAGAAGCTCAAAGACAAAGAGCACCTTTTCATAATAGGAAGGGGCCTTCAATTTCCAACATCTCTAGAGGCGGCGCTGAAAATAAAAGAAGTTTCGTACATACACGCTGAAGGCTTCAGCGGAGGAGAACTTAAGCATGGGACGATAGCTCTTGTTGACAAAGACACCCCCTGCGTGGTGTTCTGCTCCAAGGACAACAAAAAGGAGACACTTTCGAACGCGACTGAGATAAAATCAAGGGGCGGATACATAATAGGAATAGACTCGGAAAACAACGATGTCTTCGACTTTTTCATAAAGGTGCCTGACATGGGCGACTTTAACCCAATTGCCCAGATTATACCTATTCAGATATTGTCATATCAGCTCGCACTTCTCAAGGGATGCGACCCTGACCGACCAAGAAACCTTGCCAAGAGCGTGACAGTAAAATGAACAAAGAGATATTCCGGGCATACGACATACGCGGAGTGTATGGAAAGGACTTGGACGAGGGAGTTATGGAAAAGATAGGTATGGCTGTCGGAACTTTTATGAAAAGGAAGGGGATGTCAGAACTGCTTTTGGGGAACGACGTAAGGTCTTCCAGTCCCGCGCTCTCGAAGGCCTTCATATCCGGATTGTCTTCGACTGGAGTGAATGCTACAGACGTCGGAACAACATCTTTCGGGGCTGCTCTTTTCAGCGGATGGTCAAAAGAAGCGGGGGTGACAGCATACATAACAGCTTCTCACAACCCTCCGGAATGGAACGGAATAAAGTTCTTTGACCGAGAATGCGTCGGATTCTTCGAAGAAGACAACAAAGAAATAGGGAGGATTGCCGCCGAGTGTGATTTTGAGACCGGCGGGAGAGGGATTGTAAGAAAAGCGGATTTGACTGAAGAGTACGTCAGCTATCTTTCAGACAGGTTCCTTATGAAAAAGCCTGTGAAAGTTGTAATCGACTGCGGCAACGGAAGCACATCCGTTGTTGCAGAAAGAGTGTTCAAGTCTTTGAAGAACGTCGACGCTGAGATAATTTTTGGAAATGTGGATTCTTCTTTTCCTGAAAGGGGGGCGGATGTCGAGGAGTCAAATCTTTCAAAACTTGCTGATGCTGTGAAGACTAGCGGAGCTGACATAGGCATAGCTTTCGATGGCGACGGCGACCGTGTAGGAGTGGTTGATGAAAGGGGAAGATATGTCCAGCCTGAAAAAATTCTGGTTATGCTTGCAAAGCGCCTAATAGGAAATAAGACCGATGTTGTAGTGAACGTGGAAACCTCGATGATGGTTGAAAAAGAGCTTGAACCACTGGGTGCCAAGATAGTCAGGGTTCCGGTGGGCCACACGTTCCTATCCCAGAGCGTCAACGAAAACAACAGCGCAATAGGAGGCGAGCCTTCTTCCCACTATTTGCTGCCTCAATACATGCCTTTTGATGACGCTATGGTCGCAGCACTCAAAACCATTGAGGTGCTGTCAGAAAGTGAAAGACGGTTCTCTGATATTTCTGACTCCATACGAACATTCCCTAAAGCAAAGGCCTCGGTAGAGTGCGACGACGAGACAAAGTTTAAAGTTATGAAATCTTTGAAAGAGTCGCTGTCCAAAAAGTATGAGAGCATCAATACCATGGACGGAATCAGGGTAGAACTAAACGGCGGATGGGTATTGATAAGACCTTCGAATACAGGACCAACAATAAGGATTACAGCCGAAGCAGACAGCGAAAAAATCGCAGAAAGCCTAAAATCAGATTTCTTAGCGGAACTGAAATCAGAAATCGAAAGGGTTAAAACCCTTGACAATGCTCAATAAAGTGATGGAAATGAAAGCGGTTGTTCTTGCTGGCGGAAAGGGGACTAGGCTCAGGCCGTTCACGTTTTCAAAGCCGAAGGCTCTGATAAGCATTGCCAACAAACCGATTATACAACACATATTCGAGGACTTGGAAAGGGCAGGAGTGGACGAGGTCTTCATAGTCACAAGCTACCTTGAGGACAGGCTGCGCTCCTTCGTCGCATCAATTCCAACAAGCATGAGCGTAAGGTTCCTTCACCAGGAGAGGATTGGAGGAACGGGCGACGCGTTAAAGTGCGCCTCCGGAAAGATAGACGATGACTTTCTGGTTGTCAACGGCGACGAAATTTTCAGCAGGGGGACGTTTTCAAGAATAATCCAAAAGTTCTACAGGTCTCCCGCGCTTGGAGTCGTGGGAGTGTTCAAGTCCGAGCATCCTGAGAGGTATGGAGTTGTTATTACAGGAGAAGACGGTGTGATGGAGGGTCTGATTGAAAAGTCCCGCAATCCTCCCAGCGACACTGTGAATGCGGGAGTGTATATGTTTTCTCCTAAGATATTCGGATATCTGGATAGGATGGGGATTTCCGAAAGGGGCGAGTATGAGCTAACCGATGCAATAAGGTGCATGGCAGAGGAGACAGGAAGTGTTTTTGCGTGCGAGATAACAGGCTGGCACGGAGTATCAGAGCTGTGGGATATTTTTGATGCGAACGAGATGAAAGTGGAGGAGTCGCTAGAGGAAGCGAACGCCGGCAATGTCTTGATGGGTGACAATGTTGTCATAAAGCCGGGAGTTCACATTGAGGGAAATGTGGTGGTGGGCGACGGCTCTGTGATTGGGCCTAACTGCTATATACGCGGATGCACGTCGATAGGGAGGAACTGCCACATAGGCAACGGGGTCGAGATAAAGAACTCGATAATCATGGACAACTCAAATGTTCCGCACCTATCATACGTGGGCGACAGCGTTATAGGCGAGAACTGCAATCTGGGAGCTGGGACAATAACAGCCAACTTAAGGCACGACAACTGCGAAGTGAAAGTTATGACAAAGGGCAAAATAGCGGACTCTGGAAAGAGGAAGCTCGGAATGTTCATGGGCGATTTTACAAAGACCGGGGTGGGAAGTGTGGTGTATCCTGGCATGGTACTTGGTCCGTATTCGTGGACTGCTCCTAACACCACAGTGGACTGCAATGTAGAGCCGTTCACCATTCTCGGCTCTGGCGGAAAGTCGAAAATACAGGTCTCGAAGGCCGAGTCTGCGATGAAAACAGAGTGGAACAGGATGGTCCTAAGGGACACGTACGAAAAGTTGAAGGACTTGAAGTACTAAACTCAGTTCACATCTTCTCAATGGCGTCAATTCCAAGAATTGTTAATGCGTTCTTCAGGACAGTCTTTGTGGCAGCTACCAGCGCTATCCTAAATTCCTTGTTCTCCTCAGCTTTCAGGACCGGGCAGGCCTGGTAGAACGTGCTGAACTTGTTCGCCAGATCATACGCATAATTGCATATCAGGTTGACCCTCATCTCCCTCGCAGCCTGCTCGACGACATTAGGAAAATCAGAAATTGCTCTTGCAAGCTCTTTCTCCTGCTCCTTCATCTCCTTCACTTTGAACGCCTTAACATCCCCTGCCTTCGACAGTATCGAGGCGCACCTTGTGTGTGCGTACTGTATGTAAGGACCGGTGTTGCCGTCGAAGCTCAGCATTGTCTTGAAGTCGAATGTTATGCCCTTGTCGGGTTCGACCTTCTCTATCGCGTACTTGAGCGCGCATATTCCTATGGACCTAGCTACCTTCCTCTTCTCAGCTTCCTTCCCGTCGGGATTCCTCTTTTCCACCTCTTCGTACGCCATAGTCTCCAGCTGGTTAACCACTTCGTCCAGCAGCACAGCCTTTCCCTCCCTGGAGGACATCTTTCCGTCAGCAAGCCTCACAAGATCGAACGAGAAATGCACGCAGTCCTTGACCCACTTGTATCCGATAAGCTCCATCAACTTGAACAGCTGCTTGAAATAAAGCTCCTGCGCCGAAGCCACCGCCCATATGGAACTGTCCAGCTTGTATTTTTCGAACTTGTACTCTGTTAGGCCGAGGTCGCTCGTCTGGTACAGGCCTGTGCCGTCCGAACGGAGTATCACAAATCCTGGCAGGCCGTGCTTTTCCAAATCGGCAACAATGGTCTTCTCCTCGCTCTCGAACGCAAGCTTCCTCTTCAGCGCATCCTGCACTATCTTCTTTCCCCTGTCGCGGAACTTGGACTCGTAGAAATAAACGTCGAAATTGACACCAATGTCCTTGTACGTCTGCTCGAATCCCTCCACGCACATCTTCACTATCTTGTCCCTGAGCGCGACAGTCTTCTTGTCCTTCTTCACGTCTATCAGGTTCAGGTTCTCCCTCGCCTTCTCCTCCAACAACGGATCAGACTTTGCCTGCTCGTGGAACCTGACATAGTACTCCCACAGCCAGTAGTCGTTCTTCTTGTCCGGTTTCTTGTTTTCAGCCCAGAGCTGGATTGCGGTGACCAGCTTCGCCACCTGAAGACCGCTGTCGTTCATGTAGTTCGCCCGTACGACCTTGTTGCCGGTGAACTCGAGCAGGTTTGCAAGCGAGTCGCCTAGCAAAGTGCCGCGAGCATGCCCTATGTGCATAGAGTGCACAGGATTAGGCTGCGAGTATTCCAACATCACTTTTTTTCCGGATTTTTTTGCAGGCTTTCCGTATCCGTCTGCCTTGGAAATAACGTCCTTAACTATTTTCAACGAAATCTTGTCCCAGTCGAGAAAGAAATTCACATAACCGCCCATCACGCTTGCGCTGAAAACAGAGCCTTTCGGCAGCTTTACCCTAGAAACAATACCCTTCGCTATCTCGCTCGGATTTTTCTTTTCAGTTTTCGCCAGACCGAAGCATGGAAACGCCAAATCGCCGAACTCCGGCTTTGGCGGCCTTTCGAGAATGTCAGCAGACGCTTCCACGCCAACCGACTTGAGGACCGCGACCACGTCCTTGGCAGCATCGAAAGAAGACATACAATATAATTAGCTCCCTTATAATATTAGAAGTGATGCTGATGAGATACGAGCTTGCGCCGGACATAGAG
>CAYRDB010000008.1:0-25220 GCA_964423085.1 uncultured archaeon | reverse complement strand
TCTGATTTCTTTCCTGTGAATGTTATTGCTGTTGTCATGCCTCTATAGGTAGAAAGTGAGGTATTTAAGGGTTTCTCATTTATGGCAGAAAGCTATAATCACCTTTGTATAGAATATTTATTCTTGGTTCAAAACATCAACTGAGACTTTGAAAATAGTTTCCAAACCGCTTTTTGATTTTTTTGAGAAAAATTTCGGGTTCCATTGTAATTCGGCAATAGAGTCACTCACTACAAAAATTGCACCAATGTCTACATTTCGATATTTAGCAACAGCAAATAGTGATGAAGCTTCCATTTCAACTGTCAAAACACCTTCCTTTTGGTATTGCCTGGCTTCAGCAACAGTTTCTCTATATGGCGCGTCGATTGTCCAACTAGTACCAACAACGTATTTTTTCTTGAATTTTTCAAGAGATTTTATTATTTTGTTGGTTATTTCTTTGGAAGCATAGGCATATTTTGAAGGTTTGATATAATGATACGATGTTCCTTCGTCTCTTATTGACTTTTCACAAACCACCAAACTTCCAATTTTTAAATTTTTCTGCAATGTTCCAGCAAAACCAATGGTTATGAACTTTTTAACTCCAAAAAATATCAAGTCCTCTAACATAGCTGATGCAGCCGGAGACCCGATTCCGAATGATCCAACAATCGCCACTTTTCCATTGGTGTCATCAATAAGATACATATTGGAATATAATCCTTCAACTTTTTTGGTTTTATAATTCTCTAAAATATGTTTGATTAAACTCCTTTCATAAAAAAAAATTACACCAACAGGAGGTTTAATCTTGGGATAATTTCCAATACTCTTCATATAAGCAGAATACTCACTTGGCGTGATTATAGCATCTTTTTTGTGTTTGTTTCTAAGATTTGGAAACCCCATACTTCTCTTATGTTAACGCCGAATTATAAATTTTATGTGATGTATCTAAATGGTTCTTAAATCGTCTGAAAAATCAATGATACTATTTTATTCTAATGCCGTTCGGGACAGCTCGTTCCGGCTCCAATATAACAACATCATTGTTCTCAAGGACTACTCCGAGCACCAGACACTCTGACATGAAATCTGCGATTTGTTTCGGTGGAAAATTTGTAACAGCAACAACCTGCTTTCCGACCAAATTATCTTTCTTGTACAGACTTGTAATCTGGGCGCTTGATTTCTTTATGCCAAATCCCCCAAAGTCTATTTTCAATTTGTAAGACGGGTTTTTTGCTTTTGGAAAGTCTTCCACTTCAAGAACCGTACCTATCCTCATTTCTACTTTTTCAAAATCGCTCCAATCTATCACAATATCACAATCCTATCGACATCACTCCACCTTTACGCTTGCTACGCTTTCCTTGAGCAGCTTCTTCATTGGAAGCTTGGACTCGATGTCCTCAATCTCTTCAATCTTTCCGGCTGTCCTCGGCTGATCAGGGACAGCGGAGCATTTGTCCGAAAATGAAACAGACTCGCCAAAAGTGCCTATTCTTTTGGCAATCGTTATGTTCTCCTCCTTGTCGTTTCCTATCAGCGGACGGAACACAGGAACCTCGCTTGCAGAGTCCAGAACCGAGATGTTGTCCAGCGTCTGGGACGCGACCTCTCCGAGGGACTCGCCTGTCAGCACAGCTTTCGCGCCTACTTTTTCAGCAAGCTCGTTCGCCACACGGTACATCATTCTCTTGCAGAACAGGCACACGAACCTGGGCTCTAGCTTCTTCTTGAAATAAACATCCAGATTCCTGGACTGGTTGAACGAGTACAGCTTTATCTCCTGGCCGACAGACCATGACTGTAGTATGGCGAGTATTTTCTCTACCCTCTTCTTGAATTTCGCGCTTTCGCCTGCATACGAGCCTGTGTCAGCGTATAACGCAGCCAGCCTGCATCCGCGCTTGAGCATGAGCCAGGCGGCGACCGCGCTGTCTATCCCCCCTGACAGCAGGCACACGACCAATCCGGACGAACCGACAGGCAGCCCGCCCGGGCCCCTCATCTTCCTTGTGTAGAAGAATGCGTCCCTGTCCTTCACCTCTAAAAATATCTCAACGTCCGGATTTGTAAGGTCCACCTTCCTGCTCACAACGTCGCCCACAATCTTTCCCAGCTCCATGCTTGTGTATTTTTCTTCCTGCGCGCCTGACCTTTTTGCGCGGACTGCGAACGTGCTTCCCTTCGGCACCCAGTCCTTATATTTCTTCCTGGCAAATGCCTGTATGTCCTTGACAGACGAGCTCTTGGCAGGCTCGCACACGAAGAAGTAGGATATTCCGAACGTCCTCCCCAGTATCGAGCACGCTTTTTCTACCTTGGATTTCGGCAAAGTTATGACAAGCCTGAGCCTTTCCCTTGAGACAGTCGCGCCCAGCTTGGCTTTCTTGAACGCGTACTTTACGTTCTCCTTGAGCTGCCTTTCGTGCCTTCGCCTGACGGGATAGGATTTCAAAAATATCTCCCCGTACTTTACAACTATCACAGCCTCTTCCATGCAATCACTTCAATATCTTACCTGTCTCCATGTACCATAAATACAAATCCAGTTCAGCCAGATTCAGCCCGGCTTTCTCGCCAATCTTCCGTAGGGCGCCCTCTATTTCCAGATACTTCTTCCTGGTCAGGGTCTTCGGCCTCTCTATCACTCTATGCTTAACAAGCAGGTCCACTATATGAAAGTCTATTATGGCCAAATCTTTGAAGCCTATGTTCCTAAGGAAATGGCTCGCCTCCTTGTATCCTATTCCCTTCACATTGTCAGCCAGCCAGTCGCGCATCGCCAGCTGGTCCTGGTTCGACAGGACTTTCTTCATCTCCTTCCTGCAAGCCCTGGCTTCTGTTATATATTTGGCTCTCGCGGACGGGAATCTATGACCCATCTCCTTCAGCTTTTCCACTAATCCAGACTCGGAGAGAGTGCAGAATCCACTGCCTATGCTGTCCTGCATTTTCATGCTCCTCTCGGCGTTGAAGTTCGCGGTCATTATGCAGTAGCACAGCTCGCCGAACACCGAGTCGTCCGACTCCCTGCCGGCTTCCTCGAACTGGGACATCCTTTCGTCCACAAGCTTTCTTACTTCGCCCCCTCGGAGCTCTTCTATCCTTGAGAGAAGGTCTTCCATTATTTTATAGAATGGGTGGAAGAATATAAGGTCTTCTGAAAGCAAACCTTTAATTTAAGCCCGCTACAATCCTAGCTTAGGTGCAAACATGAAATTCCTAAAGGACTTTTTCGAGTTCATGGAGAAGCAGAAGATCATTTCTGTCGCGCTCGCCTTCATAGTAGGCATTGCGACCGCAGCTATGGTCCAAGCTCTTGTCACTGACATAATCACGCCGATATACGCGCCTTACCTGGACTGGCTGAATCCAGAAGCCTACATAGAAGTGGGCCTGTCCAAGTTCCTGGTGGGCGACTTTATCAGGCAGTTGATAAACTGGATCGTGATACTGCTAGTGGTCTTCGTGATAGGGAAGAAATTGGAAAAGAAATGAAAAAAATTCTTTAATTTTATTTTCTTATTCAGACAGCTCCTCTACTTCCTTCCTGCCTTCCTCGTTCTCTTCAACCTGTTCCTTATCCATCTTCAGGAGCAGAGTCTCGAACTCGGCTATGTGCGTCTTCTCTTCCTTGGCAATGTCTAGGAGCACCTTCTTCAGCACGCCGTCCTCGGCAATCGCTGCCATCTGTTCGTAGAAGTTGACAGCATCGAGCTCGGCTATCATGCCTGCCCTCACTATCTCCTTGTCCACGTCTTCCTTCTTTACCTTGTCGAATTTTACCGGTATTGTTGACATCATATGTTACCACCTCAAAACTGTTTATAGAATCATGGCAACGTTCCAATAAATATCTTGTGAATGCAGGCTTTTTTATTCGCAAAACCTAAAATATATAATATGAATTTCAAGGCTGTTGGGGCGATTTCCGCTCTTATAGCGATAGTTTTCATAAGCGGTTGTATTGGGCAGGACCCCTCTACTACAACTCAAGTTGGCAACGGATACCAAATATGGGAAAGCCAGGAATACGGAATAAGAGTCCAGTACCCGTCAGATTGGACTGTGACCGAAGACTATATGGGAACTGTTGTATACTTTAGCGCAGGACTTGAGAATGAGGACGACCTTTTTGCAGACAATTTCAACATTGCTATGGGCCAGCTCGAGAACAACACAGTCACGCTGGAGCAGCAGGTGAACAAATCTTTCAAACTCGTAGAGTCGCTCTACAACAACGTGACTCTGATAGGCTCAAACGACTATCTGGTGAGCGGAATACCTGCGCGCGAGATAACCTACACCCTTTCTCAGGGCATGTACGAGTTCAGAATTATTCAGACTTACATGATGTCGGAAGGTATTGTTTATGTTATAACCTACAACTCCGAGGGATTGGAGATGGGAGAGCACTCTGAAAAGTTCTATGACGTGGTCCAGTCTTTCGAAATTTTATAGGATTTTGCAAAAGTTTAAGTCCCAGCGGCCTGAAGGAATAATCATGGAAGAAGGCGACAAGCAGCTTGTTGGCGTGATAAGCCACTATTTCAGCAACATAGGAGTTGCTGTGATAGAGCTGAAGGCTCCTATAGCGGTGGGTGACAAGATAAGCGTTGAAGGCGCCACCACAAACTTTACCCAGAACGTCGACTCGATGCAGGTAGAGCACAAGGAAGTGCAGAAAGCCGGAAAGGGCGACAGCATCGGAATGAAGGTCAAGGACAAGGTCAGGAGCGGGGACAACGTCTACAAGATGGCGTGACTGCTAACACATAAAAGCAGGGAATGGCTATTCTTTCTTAGTGATGTTGATGAAAATTGTAGTTTCTATGGGAGGTTCTCTTCTAACAAAGGAGCTTACAGCCAACAATTTCAAAAAATACGCGGATGTCCTAGTCAAGCTTGCCGATAGCGGACACAGCCTGATAGTGGTGTGCGGAGGCGGCAGGGTTTGCAGGCAGTACAGGGACGTTGCAAAGGAGTTTACGAACGACCATGAAAAGCTTGACTTTATAGGGATAATGGCGACCCACCTCAACGCATCGACTCTCGCTGCGGCAATCGAGGGCAGCCATCTGGTGGCGTGGAAGACTCTCGAGGAGGCGAAGAAGGATGTTGTGAAGAATTTCGGCAGGGGCATAGTCATAGGCGGAGGATACGATGTCGGAACGTCGAGCGACTATGATGCGGCCGCGTTCGCAGAGGCTGTTGGCGCTGACCTTCTGATAAACGCCTCAAACATAGACGGAGTATACACAGCAGATCCGAAAAAGGTGAAGGACGCGAAAAAACTGGAGAAGCTTACACACGAAGAGTTTGAGGACATAATAATGCAGAATCCGCAGGTTCCTGGCGAGTACAGGCTGTTCGACCTGCCGGCTGTACGACTAATCAAAGAATTGAGACTGAAGACTGTTTTCATAGACGGCAACGACCCCGAAGAGATAGCCCGGGCTGTGGACGGCTCGCACTCGGGAAGCGTGATAGGCTAGCCCAGTATCCTGAGCTCCGCTCCTGTGGGCGGCAGCCTGACTTTGTACATAACGCTGTATCTGACCGACCCTCTCTCCTCTATTTCGCAGTGCTGGAGGGTCACAACCAAATCCTTTCCAAGAACAGCGTTTTTTATCCTGCCCCTTACCATCTTGTCGTCGTCGGGTATGTACAGCTCTATCTTCCTGTTGCAGTTTTCCTTTAGGGTTGACAATAGTTTGTCTGGATCGTATACCATTACAAACAATTAATAAAAGAATTGGGTAAGATATAATAGTTACAGATTGGGCATATGCCTCAGTAGCTTAGCTGGTTGGAGCACCACACCGGTAATGTGGAGGCCGCGAGTTCAAATCTCGCCTGAGGCTCTATGAAGATTGACAGAAAAAAGGCGCTGAAGCTTGCCGTTACCATAGTGATATGCCAGATGGCAGGAATAATAGGTTCTGTGTTCACAGCGCCGAACGTTGGCGGATGGTACGCGGACATAGCAAAGCCGTGGTTCACGCCTCCAGGATGGCTTTTCGCGCCCGCATGGACAACTCTGTTCGTGCTTATGGGAATATCTCTGTATCTTGCTTACGAAAACAAAGCAAAAATCGGGCTATATTTGTTCGGTGTCCAGCTCTCCCTCAACGTGCTATGGTCTGCTTTGTTCTTCGGCATGCAGAATCCGTTTCTGGCTTTCGCAGAGATAGTGGTGCTTTGGTTTGCCATACTGGCGACCATTCTAGCTTTCTACAAATCGTCGAAAAAAGCCGCGTACCTGCTCGTGCCGTATCTGGCATGGGTCACGTTCGCTTCGGTTCTAAACTACAGCGTATGGATGCTGAACGCTTGATTCTACTAAATTAAAGCCACGGAACCGTACTGTAAGTTGTAAAGGTACCTTTCAGCCATGTCCAAAGACTTTTCAATGTCTTTGCAGTCCGCCAATATAACCGGGCCCAACAAATCTTTGCGACAGCAAGGAGATGGCTGATTCATTTGAGCAGCTACCAGAACCAGCGATATGCCATACTCTCTAAGAGCTGCTAATACTTGGCTGCGATAATCCCTTGAAAAGTTCAATCCGTTGTATTTCAGTATAACTTCGGAATCACTCCCATCCAAATAAAAACATCCGTATTTCGACGACTTTACCTCAATAGGTATCCTGCAACTTCCTTTTTTGACAAGAATGTCGGGTTTTTTGTAACCGATTACTTCACGGCCGAGTTCGACTTTTGCGTCCGGCCAATAGTCGATTATTATGTTTTTAATCGCCTTGTTAAAATAGTAAGCTTCCCTGCAGCGAGAATTTGTCCAGTTTAGATTTTTCATAATGTTTAAAGGTTTGAAATGGGAAATATTTAAAGAGAAAGTTGGTTTCATGGCAGAAGAAGATGAGAAGAAAGACATAAAGCTTGGTGAGATAGAGCTAAGGGAGGGGTCTGTGCTTCTAATAAAGAAAACCACATACAACGGCGATGAGCGCGTAGACTTCCGGGTGTGGTTGAACACTGCGAAATACAAGGGGCCGACAAAGCAGGGATTCGTTGTGCCAATGGCCAAGCTGGACGATTTCGTCAAGATAGTGGACGGCTTCAAGAAAAAGCTGAAAGAATAACATTTATATATCACTCAAGAGTAGTGATAGATATGGAATATGCGCTGGTCGAAGTTCAGCTAAGGGTTCCAAAGACTCCTATATTCTACGATTTGAAAGACATTGGAAGCGACGGGACAAATCTTTTCTACAAAAACTCAAAGCTGGATTCGAAAATAAATCCGGAGACGTTGCTGCAAATAGTGGTTTTGCCAATAGGCGCAGGAAAGCCAGATTTCGGACGAGTTTACAAAGCAAAATCTATTGCGCCACACTTCAGCACTTTTTCAGATGAGGTCCGCAAAGAACTGGAAATACACAAAAACGAAGTGCATGAATACCAGAACAGAGGGGATTTTTCTAAACGTTTGCCAAAATCGGCTGCAGACCGCGTAAACGATATAGCCCGCGAATGGCTACTGAGTAAAGGAGAAACAGAGCTGTACTCATTCTGAGACAAGCCTGATTGTTCTCTCCACAGCGTCCGGATTAACCGACACAGAGTCTATGCCTTCTTTTACCAGAAAATCTACTAGCTCAGGATACTCGCTCGGAGCCTGCCCGCATATGCTCACAGTGCGGCCGTTCTTGTGCGCCTGCTTTATCAGATGGCTTATCGCCGTCTTCACAGCAGGATCGCGCTCGTTAAAGTATCCCATTTTGTTGAGCTTCTCGGAATCCCTGTCCACCCCGAGAACGAACTGCGTCAAATCATTGCTCCCTATGCTGAATCCGTCGCACAGCTTGGAGAAGCTCCCCGCCAAAAACACAACGCTCGGCACCTCGGCCATTATCCAAACCTTGAAGTCTTCGCCCCTTTTCAGTCCTTCCTCTTCCATTATGTAAATGCATTTTTTCGCCTCTTCCACAGTCCTCACAAAAGGCAGCATCGCCCAGACATTCTTGTGCGAATCCCTCGCCTTTTTCACAGCCCTGCATTCCAGCCTGAAAGCCGCCTCGAACTCCTTGCTCACATATCTGGAGGCGCCTCTCCATCCAAGCATCGGATTGGACTCCTGAACCTCGAACTTTTCCCCGCCTTTGAGATTGCCGTACTCGTTGCTTTTCAGGTCTGAAAACCTGACCACAACGGGCCTTGGATGAACTGCGGACGCAACCTTGTCTATGCTCTTGAAAATCTCTTCCATGTAACTGTTTCCCATCCCGCTTTCTATCATGCTCAGCGGATGAGTCCCCATTCCGGCGATTGTAAACTCCAGCCTCATCAATCCTATGCCGTCAAAAGGAAGCGACTTGTATTCGTCTATCTTTTCGGGAATTCCAAGATTCATATAGACTTTCACTTTGCGCTTTCCGCTAGATGCCTCAGGTTTCGCAGATTTCTTCGCGCCCACATCTTTGGCACCCTTGTACACTGCACCTGTCACCCCGTCAACTGTTACAATCTCGCCGTCCTTCAACGATGATGTCGCGTCTTTGACCCCAACCACGCAAGGTATGCCCATTTCCCTGGACACTATGGCAGCATGCGACGTCGTTCCGCCCTTCTCGGTTATAATCGCAACGCACTTGCTCATTGTAGGAACGAAATCGGGCGAAGTCATCTCGGCTACAAGCACATCTCCCTTCACAATCTTGTCAGCGTCTCTCTCAGAGCGGACAACCTTAACAGGACCGGTTCCAACCCCTGGAGATGCCCCCATTCCGCGCAGGAACTCGCCCTTGACCTCTTCTGACGCTTCCGTCGCACCAGTCACAGTGGTCACTGGCCTTGACTGGAGTATGTATATCTTCGAGCCCTTCACGCCCCACTCGATGTCCTGAGGCTTGCCGTAATGCTTCTCTATGGAAACGGCATATTTTGTAAGTCGCGATATCTCGTCTTCGGAAAGCACCTGTTCTTTCTTCTTGTTTTCAGGCACCCTGATTTCTATTGTAGCTTCTGTGCCTATGTCCCTTACATGCATGGTCTCTTTCACGCCTATCTTCTTCTCCAAAATTGTCCCGTCCTTCGAGACCCTGTACATGTCCGGATTAACCCTCCCCAGAACCAGAGACTCTCCCAGCCCCCAGCACGCCTCGTGCAATACAATGTTTTCTCCTGTGCTTGGATGCACTGTGAATGTGACGCCCGATTTTTCCGAAGCAACCATCCTCTGAACAACAACAGCTATGCTTGCATGGCTGAACCCCTTCTTTGCGCGGTAGAATATCGCCCTGGGCTCGTAGAGAGACGCCCAGCATCTTTTGATTGCATCCAGAAGATACGGCACGCCTTTCACATTAAGAAAACTCGCCTGCTGTCCGGCGAAGCTGGCGTCTGCCAAATCCTCGGTAGTGGCTGAGCTTCGCACAGCGACTATGGCCATCTCCCGCCCAGCTGATATCATCCCCAGAACTTCTGGTATCTTTATGTCCCTCGAGTACGACAGCTCGCTGTACGCTCCAGTTATCTCCTGCTTCACGCTAAGAGGATATTCTGCTTGCATGATCATCCTCTTTATGTTTTCCGAAGCGCGGTTCAGCTCTTCGGGATTTTCCACATTGCATCCGGATATAGCTTCAGATATTTTTTTGTCGAGCTTGTTCATGATTATGAAATGGTCGAATCCCGGAGTGCCGACCACGAAGCCTTCCGGCACCGGAAGCCCGGCAGAAACCATCTCCCCAAGGTTCGCCCCCTTTCCTCCGGCCAGCTTTATCGAGGACTTGTCAAGCTCGTCAAACCAGAATATGTACTTGGAGCCCATGTGACTAGAGTTGACATCCATGCCCATCCTAGTATATTTCGGTTTCCTGGATTAAATATTGCCACGACCGTTCGCTTTATATATAAGATTTGTAGAGAATAATTAGAAATCGGTGTCACATATGTACGAAGACGATGACAACGAAGAAGAATTCGAAGACGATTCAGAAGAGGAATAAGGAATTTGTAAAGTTTTTTTATTCTTTTACAATTATTTGAGTCGTACACCTTATCTTGCTGTTAGCCCTTCTCAGAGCCTCTTTGGCCACGGGTATGTCCTTCTTGTTGACCCTTATCAATATGAGCTCCTGGCCTTTCTTCACAATTGCAGACTTGCCCACAGGCCCGCCGAAAGGATGGGCCATACCCTGGGAGTACCTGTCCGCACCCGCTCCGGAAGCGATGTTGTGCTCCCTTATCACATTGTGCGGGTAGACCAACATCTTGTAGAAATAATTGCCAACAAGCTTCTTGTCGAGCAGCTTGTTCGAAACTATCCTCGCAGACTCGAGCGCGTTGTCCCTTATCTGCACATCCTTCTTTGAAACAAGAACTACTTCCACTTCGTACTTGCCCTTTGTGCCAGACTCGAACACGTGTATCTTCGGGAAAGGCACGCCTACCACATAACTCTTCCTCGGCTTGGTCTTTGAAACCCTTGTCCAGGGTCTCTTCCAGCACTTCAGCACTCGTCCAGGTCTAAGCCCCATAACATCACTTGCTTATTACAATTCTATCTATACTATCTTTTATAAATCTAATTACCAAGCGTCCATAGCCTATTTGGAGATAGAATAGTGCGCAATGTCGCTTTCGCTGTCCACTGACTTGGATATCTTCTGGGTATTTACAAGGAATGTCAAATGGTCTTTTATTATCTTCAGGTTTATCGTCTTTCCGACCGACTGGTTCACCCTGTAGTTTATGGCCAGCGTTGTCATCGGGCAGTTGGACTCGCCGACTATTTTCAGTATAAGCGGATCTACAAAATCGTAATGTGATGTTCTGCTCATCCATATTAGATGGTTTTTCAAGTATATACTTTAGACGCCGTACAATGCCACAGAACGACTCAATTCGACGTTTAAGGAATATTTCCGGAGCGCATTTATATAGAAAGCAGACCAAGAAATTAAATAACGTTGTTTAATCAATGTTTTGGAGGTGCAATAACCAATGGCATTAGCAGTAAAGTCTGCCATCAAAGATATCGCCAAAAAGAGGAAGATGAGGGTAAGCGGCGATTTCTGGAAAGCACTGGACGCGATGTTGACTGAAGGAATGAAGAAAGCCGCGGACAGGGCGAAAGCGAATGGCAGGAAAACAATAAGAGGAGACGACCTGTAGAACCAATTTCGGAGTAGGCATCCTTTTTATGCATACTCTTTTCCTTTCTTTTACCTAAACAAACAAATAGTTTAAAACCCAAAAGAGAATAACCAAAAAACGCGGATTTGATTTCATGAAAGTGGTCGCATTCACCGGGACAATAGGAGCCGGCAAGAACACGGTAAAGCAGATTGTTCTCAAAAAGTACAGCTGCTATCATGTCACATTGTCTGACGTCATACGCGGCGAGATAGAGAAAAAGAGGGGCCTGCTGAACAGGATAACTTTGCAGGACATGGGTAATGAGATGAGGAAGATGTACGGCAACCACATTCTCGCGATGCTGGCAATCGAATACCTTCCTAGGGACAAGGAAATGATAATTATGGACGGTGTAAGAAACCCGGGCGAGATAGAGTACTTGAAGAAAAAGTTCGGCGACAACTTCAAGATGATATCGATCGACGCTCCTATAGAGGTAAGGTTCGAAAGGGTGAAGGACAGGAGCGACGCGAGGGACCCGCAGGACTTTGAAGAGTTCAAGAAGGTGAACGAGAGGGACAAGGGGCTGAACGAGCCTGTCTACGGCCAGCATGTTGCAGACTGCATGAGGATGGCTGACTTTACAATAGAGAACAGCGGGACGCTGGAAGAGCTGGACGCCAAAGTGTCACAAGTCATGGAGCAGATAATGAATCACTGAGAATATTTCTCGTGCTTTTCTTGGTCGTATTCTCTGTCGAACTTTTTCACAACATTGCAAAACTCCTTCTCCGGGCAGTATCCTACCTTGCACTTTGGACCAATGAGCTGTCCGATTCCCGGAAGCTCCTTGTCTAGCTCGGCTATTATCCTATTGAGCATCCCGACTATCTCATGGTCGGTGGTTGTGCAAGTCCTTATTCCGACGAACCCGAAAGGATCGAACAGGTGGTATCCGTCCATGACCATGCTCACACCGAGCTTTATGCCGTGCGGTATTATGTAAGCCGCGTCCCTTTTTTCTATTCCAGAATCGACCATCTTCCTGTACAGGATGAACGCCTTTTTGTACACACTCTCTACCTCTGCGTCCAGCTCCGCGTCGCCTGTCTGAGGTATGTAAAGGCTGGATGCGTCCCAGCTGCTGGCGCACCTGTCAGCGGCCGAGTATAACGACTCCACGTTCTGCCTCATCGTCCTGTGCCTCTTTATGTCGTTCCAAACCGAGAGGCTGCAGTTTACTTTTGACTTCACAATTATCTCGTCCTGCACATTCTCAACAAATTCCTTCCAGGCCGAAGACGCCTGCTCCGGCCTCTCTGAAGGGTCGTTGCTCAGCGAATACATCATTGACCTGGCTTTTTCCATGTGCTCGAGCAGCCTGTCGTCCTTCAATATTATTCTGCTTCCTTCCTTGCCGTATTCGCCAGTTCCGCTGAACACGTTCGGATGGGAAAAATTGGTATTGTACTTTAGCCTTAGCGACGCGTCAGCCAAGTGAGGAGTTTTTTCCCTTATTGTTTTCTCGAAGACTGCGGCCACCCTGTGTATCTCTTCTGGCAGAAGCCTCTTCGAGTCCACTTTCGTTTCCTTTATTATGCCAAGCATGGTCTGGAGAGGTATATCAAGGAACATCTTCGAAACAAATCCAATCGGCAGTATCCTCCTCGCATAGTCCATCCGCCCGGTTTTTTCATTCACCCTGTGGTACAGGCTTACCATGCTTTCCGCGACCTGCTTGTATTCGTCCGAGAACTCGGAATCTGCTATTGCGTCCGGCGCTATCAGGTTCTCGGGCTCTATTTTTATCCTTCTGGAACTGAAAACCAGGCATGAAGCGAACGGGAAACTTGAAAAGTAAAAGTCTATCATCCTGCTGCCCTCCATCCAGAAGTAGTAGTTGCTGGATGTGGTCAGAGAAGCGTGCCCCCTTCTGGTGGCTTCGTTGTGGAAGCCCTCGAGAAACTTTTCGTCAATCTTTCCTAGAGTCTTTGAAAACTCCTTGTTCTTCATTGTAAGTATGCCGCTTGCGGCCATGATGTCGTCCGGTCCAGACTTGCCGAACTTGGGAGCGAAATCGAGAAGCTCTACCCGGGCGCTCTCCGAGGATTTTTTCATGATATTTTATTTCATTTAATCAATATATCTCTTAGGTGTTTTCGTGGGAATAAAGGGCCTGATAAGGGACGTCATCATGATTGCCATAGGCGTTATGATACTGGCCGGAGTTCTGGATTCCACGTCTGCTGGAATATCGCTGATCATAATAGCAGTCGCTTTCACCATACTGGCATGGCTGAAAATGCTCAAAGGCTGGTAGCGTCCGTGCTCCCGAATCCGCCCCTGGACTGGCTTCCCATCTCCTTTTCCACCCATTCAGCCCTGTCTGTTCTGAGGAAAATTCCCTGCGCTATCTTCTCGCCTCTGGAGACGCTTACATCCGAGTCTGAGAAGTTGTACACCTGAACAAGTATCTCGTCGTCCTTCCCGCAAAAGTCATTGTCTATTATCCCGATTCCGTGCGGCATGAGAAGGGATTTCTTCTTGGGCGCGCTGCTCCTGAGCGCTATTGCCAGAACGTAACCTTCGGGCACCTGGACGATTATATTGGAGGGTATTCTGGCAAGCGAACGAGCTTTCACTACAGTATCCTCCCTGCAAATTATGTCAAACCCAATCGAGCCGCCCGTCTCGTAGACCGGGAGAGGCAGCGACTTGTCCACCCTTTCTACCCCAACTTTCATAACCATATTTCCATTCAGCTGTTTTTAAAACTGTTGATTCTCAGGTCAAACATAAATAAATTAGGTTGTATAAAGAAAGCATGGACAGAAGCCGAGTGCTGGAGATTGTAAGCAAGCAAAACAAGTGGAGAAGGGAGCAGTGCATAAACCTCATAGCTTCCGAGAGCTTGATGTCTCCGCTTGCCGAAAAAATCTTGGTTTCAGACTTTGAGGGAAGGTACAACGAGCACAGCGGCAAGGACAGGCACTATGAAGGAACAGAGCTTTCTTATGAGATAGAGGAAATCTGCAACGAGCTTTTCAGGAAAAATTTCATAACCAGATATGCGGACGTAAGGCCGATATCGGGCGCTGTTGCAAACTTGATAGTATACAGCGCGTTCGCAAAGCCGGGCGACGTAATAGTCAGCCTGGGAATACCGAACGGCGCGCACATAAGCCACACAAGATGGGGGCCGGCCGGAGTTAGGGGGCTCAAAAACGTGGACATGGTTTTTGACAGCGAAATGATGAACATTGATGTTGAAAGAACGGTTGACGCGATAAAGAGAAGCGACCCGAAGATGGTGATGTTCGGCGCGTCGATGTTCCTGTTCCCGCAGCCGATACGCGAAATAAAGGAGCAGATAGACCCGAACATAAAGATAGTGTACGACGCAGCGCACGTTTTCGGGCTGGTGTACAACCACGCCTTTCAAAAGCCACTCGAAGAGGGCGCGGACGTGCTTACTTCTTCGACCCACAAGACATTCCAGGGTCCGCAGGGCGGGTTGATAATAGGAAATTATAAGCTGATGAACGAGGACTGGAAAAAGATAGACAGCGCCATATTCCCGGGAATGCTCAGCAACACTCACATAAACAGGTTTCCGGCGCTCGCCATAACGGCTATTGAAATGAACAAGTTCGGAGACGCTTATGCAAGCCAGACTGTCAGGAACGCGAAGGCTCTAGCCCGCGCGCTCTTCAACCGCGGATTCAAAGTTCTCTGCCCGCACCTCGGCTTCACCGAGAGCCACCAGATAATTGTTGACGTGAGGAACTACGGAGGCGGATACAGGGTGGCCAGGGATTTGGCAAAATGCAACATCATATGCAACAAGATGTCGCTTCCTAGCGACAGCCCCCGAGACGCGACTCACAACCCGTCGGGAATAAGGCTGGGCGTGCAGGAGATGACAAGATGGGGCATGAGGGAGAAGGACATGGAGAGGATAGCGGACCTGTTCAAGATGGTGCTTATAGACAACTACCCGATGCAGGCGGTGAGGGAGGAAGTTCTTGATATAAAAGGCAAGTTCGACAAGGTGCTTTATTGCTTCAATCCGCACAAGGCGCTTAACGAAATAGACGGGCTCGACTAGCCGCCCATCAGAAAGTTCTTCCATTTGTTCTTTTTCTCGAGTTCCTTTTCTTCAGCTTCGCGCTTTTTGACAATCTTCATTACTTTTCTCGCCAGCATCTGACCTTTTTCCACGCCGGATTTGTCGTTGCCCACTCCTGCCGTGTTTCCGACGCCTATGACAAGCACAGTGCCTTTTCCTTTTGTGGCTTTCACGCGGTCCTCGACTATCTTTAGAACGGTCGGCATCGCGCCTAGCACTTCGGCCTTTATCGGCTCTATCGCCTCCTCCTGGCTCATTTTCACAACTACCGAATCGAGGGGTATGTTCTTTTTCACAGCAAGGTCTTCTATATACGAGCGGTCCACGCCTATGCCGCCTATCGCCACTCCGACTCCCTCGGCGACTCTTCCTGTCTTTTCCCCTTCGAGCTTGGCTGCAGCGTCCACTGTTATTATCTTGCTGATTTTGCCCCTGGAGAGTATGCTTTCTGTCTCCTTCCCTAGCCTGCCCAGCCTTCCGCCAGGTCCTTTGGCTTTCATTATTATTGCGTTTTTACCTGCGATCTTCCTGGAAGCTACCACAACTTCGTTCTTCGTTGCCTTCGGCTTCGCATTTCCTATAAGCTCTGCCGCGACCATGCACCCTATGCTGTCGCCTATCGGCCATCCGTTGGAAAGCGCCTCTGTTCCCTTCAGAAGGGACTTTGATATCTTCTCCACCATCGGAAGCTGCATCTGAAGCACCATCGCAAGCTGGAGGTTCTTCGTCTTCCTGATAAGTTCGACATAATGCCTCACTATCTTAGCTATCTGGTTGAGCTGCACCGCGCCTGAAAGACCCATTATTATGTCCTGCTTAGACTCCTCGTCCGCCTTAGGGACGACCTGGTCCACAAAATACCTGAACCTGTCGTCCGACATCTGTGATATGTGCTCGAGCTTCTTCACTATTCCGTACGGATCCAGGCTCACCGGAGCTATTGAGAAGAACTCCATGAAATCCGACACTTGGCCTCTCAGCGTGCTGTTCGGTAGTTTGGATATCTTGCTCACCATCGTGTTTTTCGCCTTCTTGCCGAGACCCTCGACCATTCTCGCGGAATTTTCGAGCTTGAAAATTATCTGGGTTATCATTATCCTCTGGTAGAAGAGCATGAAGAAAACGAACATTATCACCCATACAACGCTGCTCCAAGCGTCGCCGCCGAAAAAGCTCAGAAATGCATGGGGTATTTCGCTCATCAAATCACTAGATTGCGCTATGGTGCGCATTTTTTAAGTTCTTTAATACATATTATTATTGTTGCTTATATCTTTTGGTCGGGGAAACAAATGGAAGATGACACTAAATTCGAAACAACGGATATCAGGCAACCTAAGACTGGCAGGAGAAGATTTGGAATGAACTGGAAAGCGATGCTGACAGCGTTTGTGATAGTAGCGATAGGCGCCATGCTGCTTATCACCGAGGACGGCAGGAAATTCGCCGGACAGGCATTCGAGTTGGTTTCATCTGGGGTCGGAGAGTCTGTGTCAGGGTTCTTTTCTCACGCATTCACTGCGTCTCCGGAAGCAATGCCTGATGGAGAGCAGTTCATAATAAGCACTGAAATTGACAAAAGCTCGTTCTACGGGCAGGAATACCGCGTCAGCAACTCAAGTTTCGAGGCTGATGGCCTTTGCGATTTTGGAATAACCATATCTGGGCTGAGCGTAAGGACCGACAGCAGAGAGTGTGAAATTGAAATGGACGATATGATTGGAGATTTCAAATACACCGAAGCTGGAACTGTCAGGTTTGACGGCACAGCAGGAGCGATGTCCATAAACGGCAACATATACACAGCAGATAGCATGCAAATAAGCATGGAGATGCTTCCTTCCAGCTTTATGATGGACAGCCTTGTCCAGAGCAAGATGGAAATCGAGTCAGCGACAGGCTCCATAAACAGGATAACGCAGAAAGGCTCGCTAAAGTCCACAGAGGGCCTTGACGGCGAGAGGCTTTTGATAGGCGGTTTCGTAGGATTTATAAGCCTTGAAGAATCTAATATTAATCTGCAGGGAGCTGCGGTTTCCGTAGAGGGCATCGGAGCTCACAGCAGCTTCAGTTGGTAAAGAAGTTGATAGACAATTATTGTTGTTATTATACGACTTCTTCAACTGGATATAAAAAAACGGAGTTGGTAACATGTATAGAGATATGAATGAAAGGTCTAGGAGTAGGAGCAGGTCCAGGGATTATGGGAGCTCGGACTATGCGAGAATAGCGCTGTTCGTGGACGGTCCTAACATGCTCAGAAAGGAGTTCATGATAGACCTGCGCGAGCTGAAAAAATGCGTGCTAAAGTACGGGCGCGTCACAATAGCTAAGGTATTTGTCAACCAGTTCGCCCCTGAGAAGCTGATAGAGGCTATAATCAACGAGGGCTTCGAATCGGTCATGATTCTGGCTGAAGTTGAAGCAGAGAAGAACGACGTTGACGTGGCAATGGCTGTGGCTGCTGTCGAGGCGGCGTGCACAAAGGACGTCGACTATATAGTCCTGGCCACGAGGGACGCTGACTACATGCCCGTGATACACGCGGCAAAGGCCTATGGAAAGAAGGTAATAGTGGTTGGCGCCGAGCCGGGAATGTCAAGCGGACTTCAGAACGCAGCGGACTACGTCGAAATGATGTAGTCCCAGGTTTTTTACACTAGCAGTGTCATGTCGTAGGTTTTTTTACCTACAATCAGCTCTGCGTTCATTCCTGGATAAAGAACCATGAAACCGTCTCTCCACGCTATGTAAAAGCTGCCTCTCTTCTTGACTACTCCGTCTATCTTCGCTATGCCGACTGACGAGCCGTCCGTTGAAAAGCAGACAACGCTTGCCTTTTTGTTCAGCGCCGAGCTCATCACATTCTCGTATTTAATCGCCGACTCGAATAGGCTTATGTCCTGAAGGGTCTCGATTGAGCTTTTGAATGTCTTGTAGTCCAGAGACACGCGGTGAGGCCTTGTAAATCTTACATTTTCGTCAAGCATTTCCATGTAATGGACGAATATTTCAGATCCGAAAAATACAATATCATACGTGCAGGACTCGCTGTTGGACTTCCTGAACATTCCGACATTTTTCGAAATATTTATTACTGGAAAAAAGTTATACCCCCTTATGAAAGATTCTACAAGCTCTGGATCGCAGGGATCGCTCACTTTGGGAAAAGTGTAATATCTTTTGCGCGTCTCCAGCGAATCAGCCGGCCCTCTGGATATCGTTCTTTCGAAGCTTTCGCCCCTTTTCCTTTCGTACAGGTTCCAGCCTTTGGAGCTGAAAAGGTCCTCAATGTGATTCAATTCTTCGCGCAAAACCATTTGATAGAAATGAGAAACAACCTTTAAATCCGTTATTCTAACTACCAGACTCTTTTCATGACAGAAAGATAGTAAGTCCTTCCTTCGATGAAAAGCTCCCCCTTCAGTCCGGGAGGCATGTCCATTGAAACTTCGGAGTTCCGTCCTTCGATTTTGTAGAAAACCGGCCCCCTGACAATCCTGCCTTCGATTACATCAACGAATTTCTTACCGTTGTGCAGCGACTCGTATACAAGAGCCGCCTCCTTTCCCTCGTTAAGGCCCATCACAGCGTCGTAGTTCAGCCAGGCTGTGCCGTCGCACAGGCCGACTTGTTTTGAAGACATGAAAATAAACTGAAACTCAATATTTAAATCCATTAAACCATATTGAATATTCAAGGTGTAGGCATGGGATTCATGGATTCTTTGAAAAGGATAACCAAGAACGAGGAGGAGCAGATAGAGCTCCCGATGGAAGAGGACGAGCAGCCTGTCGAGAAGGTCTACGTGCGCGTAGAAAACCTGGGCGGCGTGAACGACGTTGAAAGAATCGAGAAATTCCTGAAATCCGGAAACATACTTTTGCTAAAGGTGAACGACCTGCAGAAAAAGGACCTCGGGCAGTTCAAGCAGACGGTCCAGATGATAAAGAGAAGGTGCATGCAGTTCGGATGGGACATAGTCGGAATGGACGAGGGGTACATTGTGCTCACGCCCAAATTCGCAAAGATAATGCGATAGAACATAGTTTTGCGGTTAAACACCTCCTAACCGAAAGGTGGTCAAAGTCTCAGAAAAGTTTTACATAACAACAGCCATTCCTTACGTGAACGCGGCTCCTCATATAGGGCACGCGCTCGAGTTCGTGCAGACCGATGCGATTGCCAGGTTCAACAGGCTGGCCGGGAGGGAAGTGTTCCTGGTCACGGGCGCGGACGAGAACAGCCTGAAGAACGTGCAGGCCGCCGAAGACCACGGCATGAGCACCAAGGACCTGTGCGACAGAAACTCCGCTGTCTTCATGGATTTGGCTAAGAAGATAGGGCTGTCGTTCGACTCTTTTGTTCGCTCGTCCTCAAAGCAGGAGCACTGGCCCGGCGTCAACAAGCTATGGGAGCTATGCGACAAGTCCGGCGACATCTACAAGAAGAGCTACAGCGGCATGTACTGCGTGGGCTGCGAGGCGTTCGTGAAAGAGTCCGACCTCGTGGATGGCAAGTGCCCCGAGCACGGTAGGAAGCCGGAGCTCGTGGAGGAGGAGAACTACTTTTTCAAGCTGTCCAACTACACCGAAAAGATAGGCGAGCTCATCAGGAGCGGAGCCATCAACATAATTCCGGAGAAGAGGAGGAACGAGATGCTCACATTTGTGCAGGAAGGCCTGGAGGACTTTAGCATATCCAGGTCTGTCAAGCGCTCCAAGGGATGGGGCGTCTACGTGCCTGGCGACAGCTCGCAGACAATGTACGTATGGTTCGACGCGCTGAGCTGCTACCTGACGGGCGTCGGATGGGGTAGGGACGAGCAGAGCTTTTCCAAATGGTGGCCCGCGGACGCGCACGTCATAGGAAAGGGAATAAGCAGGTTCCACACTCTGTACTGGCCGGCCATGCTCCTTTCAGCCGGATTGCCGCTTCCTAAGACGATATTTGTGCACGGCTATGTGACCGCTGAAGGACAGAAGATGAGCAAGAGCGTGGGGAACGTAGTGGACCCGTTCGATATGATTAAGAAATACGGTTCCGATATTTTGAGATACTTTCTGCTGAACGAGATACCGACTTTCGACGACGGCGACTTTTCAGAATCCAGGCTTATTGAGAAGACCAACAACGAGCTCATAGGCAATTTTGGCAACTTTGTTTTCCGCACGCTGAGCTTCCTCAAGGCCAACTTCAACGCGGCTGTCACCGATCCAGGCGAGTACAGGGACGACGACAACGCAATTCTGGAGAGTTTGAAGAAAGCCAAATCGGACGTCCAGTCGCACATGGAGAGTTTCAGAATCAGGGATGCGCTTCACTCTGTCCTTGAGCTGGCCGCAATCGGAAACCAGTACTTCCAGAAGAAGCAGCCTTGGGAGGCTGTGAGAAGGGATAGGACAGACGCGAAGAACACGATGTACATTGCGACAAACATGGTCAGGTCTTTGGCTGTTCTTATTTCTCCGTTCCTGCCTTCCACAGCCGAGGCAATGTGGTCCCAGCTCGGCATGGAAGGGAGCGTTCACGAGCAGAAGCTGAAGGACGCGGACAAGCTCGTTCTCGAACCGGGGCACTCTATAGGAGAGATAGCGCCGCTTTTCAAGAAGATAGAGGACTAGAATCGTATAACGCTGACCGGATTTTCGAGCCTTTTGTATTTTTTCATATATGCGGTATGGCCCCTTACCACTCTGCTCGACGAATCTATGTCGTACATGTCTTCAACTGTTAGCGTGATATTTGGCGGGTTGTTGTACACAGGGGACTTGTTCGAGCCGTGCACCTTCAGCATGTGCCCGTCAGGATCTGCATAGCTCACCAGGGCCACTGGAACCCTGCCCGGCTGGAACACGCAGAACGCATATCCCATCTCCCTTATCGGGCAGAGAGAAACTCCGAATTTTTCCTTGCTGTCGAAATTCAAGTCGGAAGGTTTTACGCTGTTGCGGACATGGGTGAATACCATGTTGAACGAGTCTATGTAGCCGATTGGCACAAACTCGTTTTTCCTCCTCAAATCAAGTAGCGTTCTGTCCATTTTTTTAATCGCATGGTACCTGACGCTCTTGGAACCCGCGTTTAAAACATCAATAAATTTTCTTAGAAAGCCAGTGGGCGCAGAGTTTGGAATGTTGAATGTCACCAATCCGCTGCTGAGGCCCGGTGTAAGTTCCCTGTCATATCCGTTGTAAAGGCTTCTTATCTGGGATTCGGGCTCGAATGCCATGTCAATTAATTGAACAGCAAAAGTTATATGTGTTTTAAACGAAACTCTATTTTATGGCAGACACAATAAGCTTCGGGGACGTGGAGAAGATGGAACTGAGAGTGGGAAAGGTCGAGTCTGCCGAGCCCATAGAGGGCGCGAAGAAGCTGCTGAAGCTTATCGTGGATTTCGGCGACCAGAAGCTTCAGGCTGTTTCAGGAATATCCAAGCACTACACTCCGGAGCAGGTCGTTGGCCAGGAGTTCCTTTTCATAACGAACCTCGAGAGGAGGCAGATAATGGGAGTGGAGTCCCAGTGCATGATATTCGCCGCCGAGGACGGGGAGAATGTTGTGTTGCTGAAGCCAGAGAAGGAAGTCAGCCCCGGAAGCAGGGTCGGATAGAAAGAACGCATTTTTAAAACAAACACCAAATTATTATTAGACTTTTATGAAGAAGGTAAAAGACTACATGAGCAGGAGGGTGGCTTACGTGACTCCGTACGACACCATCTTCAAGGCTGCGAAAATATTCTCAAAGCGCGAGATATCGGGGGCGCCTGTGGTAAAGTCCTCCACGAACAAGGAAATCATAGGAGTGATAAGCGAGTCCGACATCGTAAAGTTCATGGGAATCGGGCTTTGCAACCTGAAGAGCGTTCTCGGAGACATCTCCCAGTTCTCGATTTGGCTCATGTTCGCCCAGTTCATAAGCCTCGGCAAGGACCAGATTAAAATAAAGAAGAGCATGGATAAGCTGTCCAAGATAGAGGTCAAGGACGTTATGAGCAAGAGGGTTGTCTCTGTGTCGCCCGAAACAAGCGTTTTCGAGGCGGCCCAGATGATGGAGAACAGGCACATAAACAGGCTGCCTGTGGTCAAGGACAAGAAGCTGGTGGGTATAATAGCAAGGGCCGATTTGATCAGGGCTCTCTGCGACTGAAAATCCTTCTCAGTTCATACGTGGATATGCCGCTGTCCGAACCAAAATCGTATCCCCTTTTCTCAAGGTATTCATCGAGATCCAGCAGCTCCTTCCCGAACCCCCTGGTTATCACAGAAAGGTCCGTGTTCCGTTCTTCAAGAATCCTGTATTTTCTGGAAATTATGTAAAGCGCCCGGTCCAAAACCTCTTCTTTTTTGGACATGCTCATCTCTTCAACCACATGTGCGAGTGCGTGAGCAATCGCCCCTTTTTTGGCGCTTTTCGATGCCTTGACCAGCTTTCTGTCCAGCTCTATGTGCCACTGGCCGTTCACGTTCTCGTAGGAGTCGAAGCTGTTCAGAATATTGGAATATGATATCTTCACGTCCTGGGAC
Source organism: uncultured archaeon (assembly GCA_964423085.1). Taxonomy (GTDB): domain Archaea; phylum Aenigmatarchaeota; class Aenigmatarchaeia; order CG10238-14; family SCSR01; genus JAUWZS01. The sequence goes on along the minus strand of CAYRDB010000008.1, from coordinate 2,462 downwards.
ATCATCTCCGGGAATCCGGACTCCGCAACCTCCCGAAGCAGCTTGTCCAGAACCGACATAATTTCAACTACTCCCCAAAAGTTAAATCATTTTGCGGTCGTACCTAACACTTTTAAGTGTCCGGACCGAATCTTTTTCTATTCAAACGAGTCCTGCGCTTGTTTAGAATGAAAGGAGTTGATTGATTGGCTATAAAGAAAGGAGACAAGATAAAGGTCGAATACACAGGAAGCCTCGACGACGGAATGGTTTTTGACAGTTCCGAAAAGCACGGGCCTCTCGAATTTGAAGCCGGCTCCGGACAGGTCATACCAGGGTTTGACAATGCCGTGATAGGCATGTCCAAGGGCGAGGAGAAGGAAGTGAAAATAAAGTGCGCCGACGCGTACGGCGAGCCGAGCCCGGAGGCTGTGCAGCAGGTTCCGAAGGAGAACTTCCCTAAAGACCAGGAGATAAAGGCCGGCATGCTGCTGGTCATGAACCTTCCGAACGGGATGAAGATACCCGCGAAGATAATGAAGGTGGAGAACGAAACTGTCACAGTCGACTTTAACCACCCGCTTGCGGGAAAAGATTTGACATTCAAGATAAAGATAGTCGAGTGCTAAGTTCTTTGATTTTTCTTTATTTTATTTGTAGACATCCACGGAGCTCTTGGAGTATGGCACTCCATTTTTGCTTTTCTCGGGCGTGCACAAGTTCAGGAACACGCCGTACCTTATGTTCAAATTATTGTATTCGTTTATGTAATCGTGCCCTTTGCGGGTGAGATAGTAGAGCTTGTTTTTGCACTCTGGCAACTGCATTATTCCAACCCTGACTTCATTCACCTTCTTTTGAACCATTCCCGATTGAATCGCGCATTTCAGTATCAGCGACGCCTGGCTTGAGCAGGTGTGGAGATCCCGCATCAGGTATGTTATCCTGACGCCGTTTTCTTTCGGTATGTCGCCGTTGACCAGAAATTTTCCCTGCCTTTTCTCGAGCGAATTGAGCAGGTCTATTAGGCGGTACATCCTATTCTTGCTATGATTGACCATAGAAACACGCCAGAAAAATCACTCTTTTAGGCTGGCTAGAAACTCTTCGGGCCTCTGCTTTATCGTGAACTTTTCGCCCACAAGAAATTCCTTCATCCTCGCAAACGGCGATGCCGACTTGTACTTTTCCCCGACCAGGCTGGCCGCCAGCTTCTTTATCTCGATTGCGGACTTTGAGTACTTGTCGTAGTTTATCAAAGGCACTCCCGCCGCTATGCTTTCTGGAACCTTTCCGCTCTCTGGTATGTACGCGAGAATCGGCACGTCGAACGCCTTCTCCAGGTCCTCGGGCTTTAGCTCGTACTTTTTGCCTTTCACCCTGTTCACGACTACTCCGCCGACCTTCTTCCCCATCATGCTGACGAGCTCCACGATCTTCATCGCGTCCTCCACGTCAGGAATCTGCGGGGTAGTAACAACTATCAAAGAGTCAACCGCCTTTATCGCTGCTATCACATCTTCTCCGAATCCGGGCGCGCAGTCTATTACAACATAGTCGTATTTCGACTCTGAAAGCTTCACCACGAAATCCTTCAGCTTTGACACGTTGACGTTCTTTATCGAAGCCGACGATGGTATGACCTCGACATTGGAAGGCCCGTGCGAGTATATGAACTTGTCCGGCTTTCTTCCGTTCCTCACCACGTCCAGAAGCGTGAATGGGACTTCCCCGTTCACACCGAAGTGGAACTTTATGTGGGAGCTGTAGACGTTCGTGTCCAGAACTATGACATTCCTTCCGTATTCCTTAGAAAGTGCTGCCGCCAAGTTGGAGGTCAGTGTGGTCTTTCCTACTCCTCCCTTCCCCGAAAGCACTCCTAGCACCGGCATGTTATCACTTTAATCTCGATATTCTTACAGATTTAAACACTACAGTTTCCTCACCCAGTCCTCGTCCCTTATGCTCCTCCTTACGTGCTTCTTCATCGAATCAAGCACGCCGTTCTTGCTCGACTGGTAGTAGTTAGTGTTCCATGGTTTTTTCCTCTTGGCCACGAAATGAAGGCCTAGTATAACCGCTATCGCGACTGCGAGCGAGACGATGCCCATCTGCACTTCAGCCATTGTGAAGAATCCTGTGATTGCGCCACCTATCTGGTCGGTCGGTATCACAATCCCGGGCACGGTTGTCGTGGTCGTGGTGTCTGGGACTGTTGTTGTGGTGGTTGTTGTTGCTCCCGCCGGCAGTATCTTCAACTCGACTTCAAAGCTTTCGGATGCACTAAGAAGTCCGGCGACTCCCTTTACTGTAACAGTGTATGTCTGGTCTTCCGCGTTGTCTGGCAGGTTCAAAGTGTAGTAGAGCTTGCCCTTTGAAGTGCTAGTTCCCAAAGATCCCAAAGTGATTGAGCTGTCTATCGAATAATAGCTTGATGAGAGTCCGGTTATCTCAAGGGAGAAAGTTCCGCTGGAGCTTCCCCT